>CAZWJM010000006.1:0-44307 GCA_964634435.1 uncultured Oscillospiraceae bacterium
TTGATGGCGAGGAAGTGAAAGAACTTCCCTTGGAAACTGAAACAACCGTCGAGACAGTCTGTTTGCTGACAAGGAATAGGGAGACGAAATATGGGATTATTTGATTTTTTTAAAGAAAAAAATAAAGTTGAATCAACTGATGACTAACAAAAGTGGAATATAATGTGGGAGATGTGGTCAGAAGGAAAAGTCGAGTCACCTTATGAAGAGCTAATGACTTATCAAAGTGAAATCAACAATGGTGGACACGATCAATATTTTTTAAATGTCGGAAATAATGGTAATATCCAAAAAGAAATATCTGCGTTGAAAACTATTTTATCAGAAGAATTAACCGACAATCTGGAAAAGGCTTATCAGGCATATTTGCTGTTAGAAGAAAAAGATGATGAAAATGCCGAAAACATTATGGAACAGTGTGATAATACGTTTTATGAAAATGAAGAAGAAATAAATTGTTTGTTGGAAGAATATGCTGCAAAAATAGAATTATTTTAGCATAAATAATTGTGGCTCTTTTGTGCTCGTTGACTTCATTGCATGAAATGAGTATAATATGGTTAGAATATTACTATCCCAAGGAGGCGCAAATATGAATATTCGTCCATCAGCGGCAATCCGCCAGAACTACAACGAGATTGCAGATATGTGCCGCAAAACGGCAGAGCCGGTATTCCTCACGAAGAACGGCGAGGGTGATTTGGTCGTTATGGATATTGAAACCTATAACCGTCGGGAAAAAATGCTGAAGCTGAGAGAAGAACTGCTTGCTGTTGAAGAAGACAGAATGGCAGGAAGAAACGGATGCACACTTGATGAGCTTGATGCTTACCTTGACGATGTGATCGCAGAGGTATAAGTCTATGTCAGATAAGAAATATAAAGTGATAGTTTCTGACAGAGCAAAGCGAATGCTTATAACACATATCCGCTTCATGGCACAGGTCAATAAAGATGCAGCCCGGGCAAAAAAGAAGGAGCTTATAGAGGCAATGCGCTCTTTAGAGCGTATGCCGCAGCGCTTCCCGTTTTTTAAAGAAGTATATATGCCGCCAAATAAATATCATAAAATGTTTGTTGCAAAGTGGTATCTCGTGCTTTATCAGATTCAGGATGATACGGTATATGTGGACTATATCCTTGACTGCCGTAAAGATTACAATTGGCTCATCCATTAAGGCAGAATACGCAGCAGCATTAGCGGCTATCACATCAGAACAGGAGCTACAAATTGAAAAAAGCAGTTTTATACATACACGGCAAGGGCGGCACGGCGGCTGAGGCTGAGCACTACAGACCGCTTTTCCCCGACTGCGAGGTCATAGGCTTTGACTACATGTCGCAGACGCCGTGGGAGGCAAAGGCGGAGTTTCCGGCCTTCTTCGATGAGAAATGCGCGGGATACGATGCCGTGACGCTTATCGCAAACAGCATCGGCGCGTTTTTCGCCATGTCCTCGCTCGGCGGCCGGAATATAAAAAACGCGCTGCTCATATCGCCGATAGTCGACATGCAGAGGCTCATCACGGACATGATGGGCTGGGCAAACGTATCGGAGGACGAGCTGCGCGAGAAAAAAGAGATCCCCACGGACTTCGGCGAAACGCTGTCGTGGGAATACCTGTGTTATGTGAGGGAGCACCCGATAAGCTGGCGCATCCCGACGGAGATACTGTATGGCGGGCGAGATAACCTGACCTCCCGCCGGACGGTCGAGGGATTTGCCGCTGCGCACGGAGCCGGGCTGCGCGTCATGGAAAACGGCGAGCACTGGTTCCATACGCCGGAGCAGATGGAATTTCTGGATGATTGGGTAAAAAGCGTTGTTTGAGCGTGTTCAGCCGACGGCTTCGTCGGGGAAGTATTTCTTCAGCCATTTGCCCAAAGTGCCCTGCAGGAGTGCAAGTATCCTACCGACAAAAATGGCGGAAGCGATGGTCGCAATGCCGAAGCCGATGATGCGGTGCGCACCGATAAAGCTCAGTACAAGGGAAAAGGCTACGCAGGAGCAGTCGTAGACGATCTTTACATTGCCCATCTTTTTCTTTGCTGCGCGGCTGATGGTCTGGACAGCGCCGGTGGGCGGGTCCGGCACAAGGTGCATCGCAACTATAAGCGTGATGCCAAGCGCGGTGAAAAACAGACTTCCGCACAGGCAGACTATGCGCATGGTCATAGTCTCGGCCAGCGGGAGCAGAGCATCCCACACGTCGATGACAATGCCAAACAGCAGCGACACGGGAAGCTGAAGAAGAATGCTGAGATACTGCTTCCGTTCGCTGAGGATAAGCTCGGCGGCAATATTTATAATGTAGAAAACTATGCTCAGCGTGCCGAGGCTAAGAGGAACGAGCTTTGACGCGACATAAGGTATGCTGTTTATTGGGGAGACGCCCATTTGACACTTGACGCACAGCACGATGCCGAAGCCGAGCACAACAGCGCCAAGGATGTAAACCGGTATGCGCGATATAACGGATGTATAGGTTTTGTTTTCAGAATGCTGCATATTATGCCTTTCTGTATGTTTATGCCTGCCGCAGGAGCTTTTTAAGAAGTGCTGCAAGCTGCAGCCGTTCCTCGGCCGACAGATTTTCCGTGAGCATATCGTCCGTGTGCTCGATGACCGCGTCAAGCTCGGACTGCATTGCATTTGCTTTTTCGGTCAGCGTTATAAGCTTGCTGCGTGCGTCCTTGGGGTTAGCTATCCTTGAAACGAAGCCCTTCTTTTCGAGACCCTCCAAAAGCCCCAAAACCGTCGGGTGCGTAACGGCGCACTCTTTTTCGATATCCACGACTCTCGAGGGCACATTCTGCCGGGAGTACAGAAATTTGAGCACCCTGCACTGCGATGCTGTGAGCCCGTATTCGGATAATATGGGGTTTGATATTTTGTCAAATTCAATTGATGCGGTTTTTATCAAAACCGAGATCCGGCTGTTATCCATGCTGGCCTCCTGATTTCGTAGCTTCCTACGATAATATAAGTAGGAAACTACCTTTTGTCAAGCGTTTAGGTGCAAAATTCAGATAGAGAGCGAAATAAATAATGAAAAGGACAATACTCGGCCCGTCGGCATGTTTATATGCGGACCTGTGCCGGGCACTGCCGGCAAGCTGTTGGACATATACTCAAATAATCTTGGCATAATGATATACTTTTTGTTTTTTAAGAATATGGACAGGATATGATAGAGGAGGGAGCGCAATGATACGAAGAATAATATGCATCGATGAAGAAAAATGCACCGGCTGCGGCCTGTGCGCAAGCGCCTGTCACGAGGGCGCTATCGGCATGGAAAACGGCAAGGCGCGGCTGCTGCGCGAGGACTTCTGCGACGGCTTTGGCGACTGCCTGCCCGCGTGTCCGGCCGATGCCATCACGTTTTCCGAGCGGGAGGCACCGGCCTATGACGAGTCGGCGGTCATCGCCGCAAAAAGCGAAAAGGCCGGAAAGCTTAACAGCAGCCTCGGCAATTTTCCCGTGCAGATAAAGCTTCTGCCGCCGAGCGCACCGTACTATGCCGGAGCGAATCTGCTCATCGCCGCCGACTGCACGGCCTTTGCCTACGCAAGCTTCAACCGCGATTTTATGCACGGCAAGGTAACGATGATAGGCTGCCCGAAGCTCGATGGTGTCGACTATGCAGAAAAGCTCACGCCGATATTTAAGCTCAATCCCATCCGCTCTGTGACCGTTGCGCGTATGACCGTGCCCTGCTGCGGCGGCCTGAGCCGCGCGGTGGAGACCGCCGTTAAAAACAGCGGACGAAGCATCCCGATAAACATAGTCACCATCGCGACCGATGGCGAAATTCGGAGGTAATAATATGGATAAGCTGAATGTTCTTATAATTAACGGCAGCCCCCGCGAGGGCGGCAACTGCGCGATAGCTCTGCGCGAGATGGAGAAGGTGTTCGACGAAAACGGCATCGGGTACGAGACCGTGCGCATAGGCTCTGCTCCCGTGCGCGGCTGTGTCGCCTGCGGCTACTGCCACAAAAATGGCAAATGCGCGTTTGACGACATTGTAAACGAGCTTGCCCCGAAGCTCGAGGCCGCCGACGGCCTTGTCATCGCAAGCCCCGTGTATTTTGCCTCGGCAAACGCAACTCTCGTCGCCTGCCTGGACAGGCTGTTTTACAGCACGGGCTTTGACAAGACCATGAAGGTCGGCGCAAGCGTCGTATGCGCGCGGCGCGGCGGCTGCTCGGCGACGTTTGACGAGCTGAACAAGTACTTCACCATTTCCGGCATGCCTGTTGCCTCCAGCCAGTATTGGAACAGCATCCACGGCTGCAATATCGGTCAGGCAGAGCAGGACGGCGAGGGCCTGCAGACCATGCGCAGACTCGCGCGGAACATGAGCTTTCTTATGAAAAGCATCGCCCTCGGCAAGGCTCAGTTCGGCCTGCCCGAGCGCGAGGATAAGATCGCAACGAGCTTTATAAGATGAAAATGGATATAAAAAATCCCCGACTGCTTTAGTCGGGGATTTTTACTGGTCTTTTAGATCAGAATATGATCTTCAGGAGGATCCAGAGCAGAGTGAGCTTGCCGAGGCCTTCGTAGTTGATTTCGGGCATTTCCATGGTAGTTCTCCTTTCACAAAATTCTCATATGGGGTGGGTCAATTCGACCATCTACATATATAGACGGAGAACAAGCTGTAATATTGCACATTTTCTAAACTTTTTATTGAAAAAAATTTATTTTTATAATTTTGCTTGGTGATTGGTATAATTTCTGAGATTTTCAAGGAGACAGTACGGTGCGCAAAGCTCGCCGTCAATGCCGCTGCCAAGCTCGATATGCGGCTTGTGTCTGCCGTGCCAGTCGCTTCCGGCTGTCGGGCAAAAGCCGTATTCTGCCGCGGCCGCGAGGTATTCATTCACCGTCTCCGGCCCGTAGCCTGAGTAGTAGCACTCAAGACCCTTGACGCCGCAGCTTTTTGCGCGCTGCATAAGCTCTGTAAAGCCCTCGGCCGTCAGCCGGTACTGCCGCGGGTGCGCGATGACGGGGATGCCACCTGCGGATATGATGAGCTCTGCTGCCTCCTCAAGGCTCAGAAAATGGCGGCGGATATAGTATTTGCGCCCGGGGTCAAGAAAGCGGTCAAAGGCGTCCTTTACGCTGTCGGCAACGCCGGCCTCCACAAGGCACAGGGCAAAATGCGGCCTGCCTATCGTCGAGCCCGGGTGCTTTGCCTGGAGCTCGTCGAGGTCTATCACAAGGCCGTCGCGCGCGAGCATGTCCACCATTTTGCGGTTGCGCTCGTCGCGGTCGCGCACGACCCAGTCGAGCACCGGCGCAAGCTTGGGTGACGTTATATCGAGGTCATAGCCGAGCATGTGAACCTCCTTGCCGTACCAGCCGCAGCCAAGCTCCATGCCCGCAACGACCTCAAGGCCGAGCCGCGCTCCCGCCGCCTGTGCCTCGGCAACGCCGTTTATGCTGTCGTGATCAGTGATGGCAATGGCGCGCAGGCCGAGGGCTTTGGCGTATTCCACCGCCTCCGTCGGCGAGGCCGAGCCGTCGGATATATTAGTGTGGACGTGAAGGTCAATTTCTCTCAATTCAGTATAGTCTCCATAACGCGCTGCGCCTCGGCATACAGCTTTTGAGCGTCCTCGCCTATGTTGAACTGCCCGTTTTCGTACAAAACCCGGCCGTTTACCATCGTAAGGCGCACATTTTCCTTGCTTCCGGCGTAGACGAGATTTTTCGCAATGTTGTTCAGGGGGCGCATGTTCGGCCTGTTAAGGTCGATGACAACAAGGTCTGCCTTTTTGCCGACAGCGATACCGTCGCAGTCATAAAGCCCCATCGCCCTTGCGCCGGTCGAGCACGCGGCTTCGAGCACCTTGCACGCATCCACTGCCGAGGCGTCGCCCTCGCGGTATTTTGAAAGCACGCTGACAAGGTACATTTCGCGGAACATGTCAAGCGCGTTGTTCGAGCCCGCGCCGTCTGTTCCGATGGCGATGTCTATCCCTTCGTCGAGAAAGCGCTTTACCGGCGCAATGCCGCTTGCAAGCTTCAGGTTCGAGGCGGGGTTAAGCACAGCGCACAGGCCGCGGCGCTTGAATATATCAATATCCTCGTCGCTCATGTGTACGCAGTGGAAGCCGCCGCCGCCATAGTCGTACATGCCCAGCCTGTCAAAAAGCGCGGTCGGCGTAAGGCCGTGGCGCTCGATGCAGCCTCGCACCTCCGCGCTCGTCTCCGACGAGTGGACGAACATGGGCGCTTTGTATTTGCGCACAAGGGACGCGACAAATTCCATCCGCTCAAGGCTCGTCGTGTATTCCGCGTGGAAGCCGAGGCGGTAGGATATGAGCTCGTGCGTTTTGTTGTAGCGCAGGAACTTATCCTCAAGGAGCGTGTAGTCTGCGTCAAAATTGTTCATATCGCCGCACAGCACCGCGCGAAAGCCGGAGTCAATGCATGCGCTGACGAAGGCGTCGTTGTGAAAATACATGTCAAAGCAGCTTGTTATGCCGCTTGAGAGGTATTCCATGATGGCAAGGCGGGTCATGACGTAAAGTCCGTCGGGGCTCAGACGCGCCTCGCGCGGCCAGACCTGCTCGCTGAGCCATTTGTCCAGCGGCATATCGTCGGCAAGCGAGCGCAGGAAGGTCATGCCCGAGTGCGTGTGCGCATCCTTAAAGCCGGGGATGAGCAGGTCGCCCTTGAGGTCGATCTCGCGCTCAAACTCCGGCATAGCCTCCGGCGCGGGGCCGACGCGACATATCGTGCCGCCGTCGCACCAGACCTCGGCCTCGGATATTTCTGCGCCGTTATCTAAGGTAAGCACCTTGCCGTTATAAAAACGTATCATAAGTTTACTCCCAAAAGTTTTTGCCGCCGAGCCGCCGGATGAGCTTTTCACGCACCTCCAGCATGGCGGTGTAGCTCGGAAGGATGAAAATGAATGCGTCCTCCTCCCGAAGCGTGTCTATTAGTTTATCATAGTTTTCGCAGGATTGACAGGGGATATTTTCGCGCTCGAGCCTTTTTTGAACCTCCTGTGCGCACTCGCCGCACACATACACGCGCCGAAGCCCCTTCATCCGCGCAAGGCGGCCGAGGTCAGCGTCATTTAGCCAGGAGATATCCGTCCCGTCTGCCGTGCGTGCGTTCACGGCAAAGACGACTGATTTCGCACCACCGTAAGCGCCCACCTCCGCAAGCGTCTGATCTGTCGCTGCGGCGTTTTTAATAAGTATCATCTTGGCGCCATTTTTGCCGAGGGCAAACTCCTCCATGCGGCCAAAGCCGCGCTCGAAGCTCGATATCGCGTCTGCGGCATGAGCGATATCTATGCCCATGGCGATGCCCGCCGCGCACACGCCCACAGCGTTATAGATGTTGTAAACTCCCGGCAGAGCGGGGGAGCACAGGTGCTTTTTATTTTCGGAACTCAGCACGAAGCTTCCGTCCGGCAGAGTGCTTTCCGCGAGCAAATTCGGCTCCGGCCGACTAAAGCCGCAGGCACAGGAATAGTCGCCGAGGCTTGCGTAGCTCACGCCTTTGTATCGCAGCCTTCCGCCGCACACGGGGCAGGTGTCGCCCTCGCCGCTTCCGACGGCGGCACGGCGGAAAAGCGCAGAGCCGAAGTAAACGGCTTTGTTTTTGCACAGGGACGCAATCGACGCCGCGAGCGGGCAGTCCGCGTTCATGACGGCAACGGTGTCCGGTGATGCGCGCAGACCCTCGGCGATGCAGTCGCGCGGGCGCGTCACCGTGCCGTAGCGGTCGAGCTGGTCGCGGAAAAGGTTCGTTATAAGCAGCACGCGAGGTTTGATTTTGCCGATAACAAGGCGGCAGGCGGCCTCGTCGCACTCGATGACGGCGTGGCTGCATTTAACTTTGCCGAATATGCCTTTGTTCAGGATAAGCGCCGCCGTAATGCCGGGCATGAGGTTTGCGCCCGTTCGGTTTAAGCAGACCGCGTACCCCGCGTTTTGCAGCATTTTCTCTGCCATGCGCGAGGAGGTGGTCTTGCCGTTCGTGCCCGTCACGGCGAGGATTTCGACGTTTTTTGCCGCCCATTCGAGCACATCGGGGCATATCTTCAGTGCAGCAGCGCCCGGCAATGAGCTTGCGCCGAAGCCGAGCAGCCGCAATAAGCAGTGCGTGGCCCGACAGGCCACGCACGCAAAAAACATCATAAGCTTTTTCAATTATTCAACAGTCACCGACTTTGCAAGATTCCTGGGCTTATCAATATCGCAGCCGCGCAGCAGAGCAACATAGTATGCAAAAAGCTGCAGCGGCACAACGCCCAGGGAAGGCTGGAGTATCGCATGTGTCTCGGGAACGCTCATCACGTTCTCCACGGTCTTTTTCATCTCCGCCACGTTGCCGTCGGTGGTCAGCGCAAGGACATCGGCCCCGCGCGCCTGCACCTCGACGACGTTGCTCATGGCTTTGTCGAAAAGCGGTGCGTATGTGCCGAGGGCGATGACGAGCGTCCCGTCCTCGATGAGGGATATCGTGCCGTGCTTTAATTCGCCCGACGCGTAGGCCTCCGAGTGGATGTAGGATATCTCCTTGAGCTTCAGTGAGCCTTCAAGCCCCATGGCATAGTCGAGATTGCGGCCGATGAAGAACACCGAGCTGTGGTTAAAATACTTCGAGGCAAAGTGCTTTATATCGTCCGTGTCCTCAAGCATCTGCTCCATCCTGCCCGGAAGACGCAGAAGCTCCTCGATGATATCGTCGTATTCCTTGGCTGTTATCGTGCCGAGGGCGTCGGCAAAGTAAAGGCCGAGCATGTTCAGCAGAATAAGCTGGGTGCTGTAGGCCTTGGTGGTCGCAACGGCGATCTCCGGCCCTGCCCATGTGTACAGCACATCGTCCGACTCACGCGCTATCGAGCTTCCGACGACGTTCACGATGGACAGAATGTGTGCGCCGCGCGCCTTTGCCTCGCGCAGGGCGGCCATCGTGTCAAGCGTTTCGCCCGACTGACTTATGACGATAACAAGGCTCTTGTCGTCAACGAGGGGATCACTGTATCTGAATTCCGATGCAAGGCAGACCTCCACGGGCTTGCGCATGAGCCGCTCAAGGTTATATTTCCCGACCACACCAACATGATATGACGAGCCGCAGGCGATTATGAATATGCGGCTTACGTCCTTTATCTTGTCGGCGGTGAACTTGAGGTCCTCGAGCACGACTCTGTTATCGCGTATGCGGCTGAAGGCCGTTTTGCGTATCGCCTCGGGCTGCTCCATGATCTCCTTGAGCATGAAGTGGGCATAGCCGCCCTTTTCGGCCGCCGAAACGTCCCAGTCTATCGTGTGGTGCTCTTTTTCAATCGGCTGCTCCATGGCGTTATAAAACTTCACATCGTCCGCCGAAATAACGGCCACCTCGCCGTCTTCCATGTAGGAAACGTCGCGCGTGTGCTTAATGACGGCAGTCACGTCGCTTGCGATGAAGTTGCAGCCCTCGCCGTAGCCGATGAGCAGGGGAGCGTCCTTGCGCGCGGCGATGAAATGCTCCGGCTCGTCGACGCACATGATGCCCAGGGCATACGCGCCCTCTATCCTGCGCAGGACGCGGAACACCGCTTCGAGCATATTGTCGCTTTCTGCGTAATAATAGGCAAGAAGCTGAGTTACGACCTCGGTGTCGGTCTCCGAGCAGAAGGTGTAGCCGTTTGAAATGAGAAAATCGCGAAGCTCAACATAGTTTTCGATTATTCCGTTGTGCACCACGGCGACCTTGCCGTCACCGCTCAGATGCGGGTGGGCGTTAATGTCGTTCGGCTCGCCGTGAGTGGCCCAGCGCGTGTGGCCGATGCCAATGGTGCCTTCGATGCTCTTGCCGCCGTTTACGATATCGCTGAGCACCTTGAGTCTGCCCTTGGCCTTTTTGACCTGAAGCTGCTTATCGCCGGAGACAACGGCGATGCCCGCCGAGTCGTAGCCGCGGTATTCCAGTCTCTCCAGCCCGTCAAGCAGGATGGGGGCGGCCTGCTCACTGCCTACGAATCCAACTATTCCGCACATATAAATGCTCCTTTCGGATCTGTTTCAAAAGTTAAAGTTATACGATTTTTCTTCGATTATACCATCCCGTGCGTGCTTTTGCAATAAAACAAGCCGACAGAACACGGCTGTCGGCTTGTACAAAGTGTAAACTTTTAAAAAACGAGCTGCACGAGGAGCATGTATACCACCGTTCCGCCGCCGACGGAAATGAGAAGATTTTTCTTCCACTGATAGGTTAAAACGACGACGAGCGTGGCCAAAAGCTCCGGCAGACCGTGCGAGCCTGTGAGTATCTCGGTGTTTTTAAAGCAATAGACCACCAGAAGACCCATAAGCGCCGGCGGGAGCACCTTGCCGAGATATTTTATAAACTTCGGCGTCTCCCTCTTGCCCGAGAAGGCCAAAAACGGGAGCCAGCGCGATATCTGCGTGCCGAGGGTTATGGCAAGGATGATGATAAGCGTTTGTATAACAGTCAGCTTCATAGCTTATTCCTCCCCAGCCAAAAGATCAGCAGCATGCCGGCAAGCGCGGGGATGAGGAAAACATCCGCGCCGAAAATAAGGCGGCAGATAAGCGTCACGGCGACGCCTATAATACATGCCGGGCGCTTGGACTTATCCTCCCACTGCTGCAGGAAGAACACGATAAACAGGGCGCTCAGGGCAAAGTCCAGCCCCGTCGTGTCAAAGGTTATGAGCTTGCCGAGCGCGCCGCCGAGCGCCGTCAGCCCGCACCAGTAGACATACAGCAAAAAGGTCTGCCCGAAGTAATAGTACCTCGGCTCAATATCCTCCGGCGGGGTCGAGGACGCGGCCAGCGAAAACGGCTCGTCAGCCAGCGCGTATATCAAAAACGGCTTAAAGGGCTTTGTGTCCTCATATTTTTCAAGCAGCGCAAGACCATAAAACGTGTGCCTGAAGTTAACGAAATAGCTCATGATGAACATCTGCACCGGGTCAAAGCCCGCCGCCATCATGGGGACGGCCGCGATCTGCATACCGCCGCAGAAGCATATCATCGAAAACAGCATCGTCCACAAGGGGCCGTAGCCGAGCTCTTCCATCAAAACGCCGTAGGTCAGCGCAACGAATATCCAGCCGAAGAATATCGGCAGCGTCACGGGAAATGCGGCCTTCATGCCGCGTATGACTTCTTTTATCTCAACTTTTCTCTTCATTTTAATTTAATAAAAAATTTTAATTTAATAAAAAAGGCACAGCTCAAAGAACTGTGCCATGGTTTTCAAAAACTATCAGATAAGGTTCAGCACGAGGGTCAGGAGAACGAAGGCCAGTGCAAACCACTTGGTGGCCTTTGCGAGCTTTGCGTCAAGGTTCTTTGCCTTGCCCTTGCTCAGGAAGGTCTCCGCGCCGCCGGCGATAGCGCCGGACAGACCCGCGCTCTTACCGCTCTGCATAAGCACAACGACTGTAACGGCCAGGCCGGAAAGAAGCTGAAGAATAGTAAGTATAAGCTTAAGAGTATCCATTTATATTCAATCCTTTCGATTTTATCGTAATAGCTTATCTACTATACCACAAGAGTTTTCGGATTACAAGAAAAATTTGCGCAAATTTTTCACCAAACCTGCCATCTGAGCAGAAATGCCGCAAAGTATGCCAAAAATGCGGCGGCAGAGAGGATGAGTATGGTGCGCTCCGTGCGTTTATTTTCGCAAAGCGCGGCAAGCGCGGCCGGTATCGGCATCGCGGCGGCAAGGTATCTCGGTGCGCTAAGAAGCCATGTCGCGCCGATGGTAACGGCAAAATAGACGATGAAATACGCCGTGTACGATGGGCGCATTTTCCGCGCGGCGATAATCATGACTGCAAGCGATATCGCCTGCGCCAAAATGTTCGGAAGCCACAGTCCCCAGAACATCGCCGGGCTTTTGCCGAGGGAGGACAGGGCGTTTTCGGCCTGATAAGCGGCGGTGTTAAAAAACCAGCCGAGGCCCTGATGCCAGTGAACGCTCTGATACTCCATGAATTTGAACGCGTCGCCCGCTACCGTGTAGTTTATAAGGCAGTAGGCTGCAAAGCCCAGCGGCACGATGATAAGCGCAAGATACTCCCGCGCCCGTGCGCGGCGGTGAACGAGCTCGAAGAATATGGGCACGACGAGGATAAGCCCCGGCGAGCGCGTGAATGCGGCGTATGCGCCAAGTGCGCTGCCCGAAAGCACCTTTCCGCGCCGGATAAGATACAGGCACGAGAGCGTACACAGCACAAACAGGCTCTCGCTCATTGGGCTTACGAAGAAAAATGCCGCGGGGCTCAGGGCAAAAAACTTCACAGCGCGCAAAGCCGCCGCTCTTTCCATATCAAGCGCCAAAAGCTTGTACAGCATGACGCCCGAGCCGGCAAAGCACAGCGCCGAAACGATGAGCCCGGCCGCAAGATAGCTGCCGAGAAGCTGCGCGAAAATGCGCACGATGACAGGGTAGCCCGGCAGGAACACGAGCTGCACGAGTCTGTCCCACTCGCCCTCGGACAGATACCAGTCACGCGCAATGTCTATGTAATGGCGGCTGTCGGTGCATAGCCAAAAGCTCAAATATTCGCCCACGCCCTCGCCGTAGCCGAGGATGCGCCGCATGACAAAGCCGAGGATGAGTATCGCGATACAGAGCAGCAAAATGAGCATGAATATCCGCGCGCAGGGGTCATTTTGGCGGCTTTCGATGCGCGCAGTATCGCACTCGTTTAGCCAAAAGCCGCACCACTGCGGCACAAATCTAAGGCACAGCGCGAGCATTAAGCACACGCTTACGATAGCGGCCGCATAGCCTATCGCGCTGTAGGCGGAATTTGCCCACCACAGGATAAACACTGTGCCGAGCACTGCCGTCCCCGCAAGGGATATTATCTTTTCCGCAAGCTTTGAATTAGTCATGAGAACATGATAGCACAAGAAAAGCGTAATTAAAAGCTTTATGCTCCCTCACTTGACAATGAGAGAGCATTGGATTATGATCAAACCACAAGGAGCGATGACCAGCGGTCAGCTCTTAGAGTTTGGGAACTACATTTTTGTTAATGCAGAAACCGTCACTTGGCAGAGTGGCGGTTCTTGCTTTTTATTTATGCCCTATTCACACTTTTGTGCTTGCTTTGTGCGCGGAAAAATGGTAATCTAAGACCAAAGAAATAAACCGTCAGCTTAAAACATGAAAAGGAGAGTGGTCAAAATGGTTAAGTTGATCATGGGTCTTAAGGGCAGCGGCAAGACCAAGCGCCTGGTCGAGCTCGTGCGCGAGGCCGTCGCAATGGAAAATGGCGACGTCGTCTGCATTGAGAAAGAAAAGAAGCTCACCTTCGATATACCTTATCAGGCCCGTCTTATCGAAGCAGGCTCTTACGATATCGGCTCTTATGAGTTCATAAAGGGCTTTATCTGCGGTCTGCATTCCGGCAATTATGATATAACACACGTTTTCGTCGATAATTTCTATAAAATAGTCAGCAACCGTGACCCCGTCATGTTCGGTGAGTTCCTGGATTGGCTGGAGAAGTTCTCGCAGAGAGAGAACATCGAATTTGTCATAAGCGTCACTTGTGACCCCGATACGGTCGGCGAAGCGATAAGAAAATATATGATTTGAACAAAAAACGGGCGAAGCATTGCGGCTTTGCCCGCTTTTTTCGGCGTTTTTCGCTATTGACTTAGTTTCGCGGCTTAGTTAGAATCAAGACAGTTCAATATTTTTATGAGGTGTATTTTATTATGATTATGGATTGTGAAAAGTACGTCGGCAAATGCGTTTGCGGACGTGAGCACGAGCTTGAGACGAAGAAGGTCGTTGTTGAGTACGGCGCGATAAACAATTTCGAGCAGTACATGGCAGACGTCGGCCTTGCCGGTAAAAAGCGCGTCGTTATATACGACACGGTCATCTACAAGCTCACCGAGGGCAAGCATGTTGCCGCCGACCAGGAGATAGTCCTTGAGGCAAACGGCCTGCGCGCAGAGGACACGGTCATCGAGGAAATGATGAAGCAGCTCGATTCTCCCGAGGTCATCGTCGCCTACGGTGCGGGCACCATCATGGACTTCGGCCGCTATCCCGCTTATAAGCTCGGCATCCCCTTTGTCGCCATCCCGACGCTTGCATCCTCCGACGGCTTTACGGCAAACATCTGCTCTGCTATCTTGAACGGTCAGAAGAAGTCCACCGCCATGTGCGCTCCCGTGCTGGTCGTGGCTGACCTCGATATCATTAAGGGCGCACCGGCGCGCCTTGTCTCCAGCGGCATAAACGATATCCTCTCCAAGTATATCTCCCTGCTCGACTGGAAGATCTCCAAGCTCGTGTGCGATGAGTATTACTGCCCCATGGTCGCAGACCTTGCACAGGAGGCGCTGGACATTATGCGCGAAGCGGCCGACAAGTACGCGGCCACAGGCGTTGCCGACCACGAGGCAATGACCATGGCGCAGATGAAGAGCGGCCTTACCATGCAGCTTCTCAACCACTCCCGCGCAGCATCCGGCGCAGAGCACCTGATGGCTCACCTTGTTGAGATGCAGCCGCCGCGCTTTGAAAACGCAGAGGGCATCCACGGCGAGTGTGTCGGCGTCGGCACCTTTGCCTGCATAAAGGAATACCACCGCATAGCAGCTCTGCCCACCCCCAAGGCCAAGGCCTTCGAGCCGCTGAGCGAGGCATGGGTAAGAGAAAAGTTCGGCGACAGGCTCGCAGACGGCATCATGAAGGAAAACGCAAACGATGTGCTCGGCACCTTCGATCCGCAGAACATCGTCGACCACTGGGACGAGATACGCGATATGATAAATGCCCTGCCCTCCGTTGAGGAAATGGAGGCACTGTACAAGGGCTGCAACGCAAAGTACCTGCCCGAGCATATCGGCATCGACCCCGCCCTTGAGCAGGAGATGCTGCCCATCTCGGCCGCTATCCGCAACCGCCTGACCCTCGTGCGCATGATGCGCGTGCTCGACTTCGGCGAATAAGGCGAATAATTAGTTTTTTATCCCCGACGAAAGTCGGGGATTTTTTATATCATAAAGTGTTTGTAATCTTTCTGTGAACACACTTGACATTGGTACGAAATCGTACTATACTTCGCAGGTATGATTTCGTGCCGGGAGGTGCTGTGATGACAAATGACCGATATGACAAGGTGCGCAGGATAAACGGCCTGGCCAGCGATATGGACGCGCTGTATCATCGCGCGGCGCTGAAGCTCGGTGTGCCGGACAGCGTGATGTTCGTGCTGTATGTGCTCAACGACAGAGGCGATGGCTGCCTGCTGTATGACATATGCCGGGAGACGGGCATCAGCAAGCAGACGATAAATTCGGCCATGCGCAAGCTCGAGGGTGAGGGGATACTCTATCTTGAGCAGGACAAGGGCAAAACAAAGCGCGTGTGCCTGACGGAAAAGGGAAGAGAGTATATTGACAATACGGCCGCGCGGCTTTTCGAGGCCGAGTGCCGAGTGTTCGAAAGCTGGCCGGAGGATGAGTTTGAGCAGTATCTTCACCTGATGGAGAAGTATAACCAGGGCTTCCGCACGGAGCTTGAAAGGCTTTAAGCAAAAGCGACGCTATCCGAACCGCCTCTGCAATGATATTTTGCCCTTATTCTTCGTTATCGTCCTTGAAATACGCCAGTATTCCCGCGTCCTCTGCCTCGACTAAGGGCAAAATCTCTATTGCAGAGGTCGCAGATTTTTAAGTGAGAGAGTGCCGTGTCAGGCAAGGCTTTGCGATTGAGCAAAACGCGGCATGTCGCGGCAATATCCGCTTAAAAACGGCTCGGATAACGTCGCTTTTGCTTAAGAGAAAGGAATGTAAACAGTAACAGCATATGAAGCAGCAGATCCAGTTATCCGACCATTTTGACTACAAACGTCTTATCCGCTTCACCCTGCCGTCTATAGGCATGATGGTGTTTGCATCTGTCTATAGCGTTGTAGACGGATTTTTCGTATCCAATTTTGCCGGCAAAACGCCGTTTGCGGCGATAAATCTCATAATGCCGTTTTTGATGATACTGTCCACTGTCGGACTTATGTTCGGCACGGGCGGCTCTGCCATCGTCGCCAAGACCTTCGGCGAGCGCGATGCGAAAAAGGCAAACGAATATTTCTCGCTTTTTGTGTATATAACCTTCGGCGTCGGCGTTGTGCTGGCGGTGCTTGGCATAGTGTTTATACGCCCCGTTGCCTCGCTTCTCGGCGCGGAGGGCGCAATGCTCGAAAACGCGGTGGTGTATGCGCGTATTATTCTTGCCGCATTGCCGTTTAACGTATTGCAGCTTTTGTTCCAGTCGTTTTTCGTAACGGCGGAAAAGCCGAAGCTCGGTCTTGCCGTTACGGTGTCGGCCGGACTAACAAACGTCGTGCTCGACGCGGTGCTGGTCATATCCCTGCCGCAGGAGTATAAGCTCGCCGGCGCTGCTATCGCAACGGCTTTGAGCGAAGTCGTCGGCGGCGCTGTGCCGCTCGTGTACTTTGCGCGCGAAAACAGCAGCATTCTGCGCCTTGGCAAGGCAAAGTACAACGGCAGAATGGTCGGACATGCCTGCGTAAACGGCTCGTCGGAGTTTATGAGCAACATCGCAATGAGCCTTGTCGGTATGCTCTATAACCTCCAGCTGCTCAAATTCGCGGGCGAAAACGGCGTTGCGGCCTACGGCGTTATCATGTACGTCAGCATGATCTTTGCCGCGGCGTTCATGGGCTATTCCATCGGCATGGCGCCGGTGGTCGGCTTCCACGACGGTGCGCAAAACCATACGGAGCTTCAGGGCATACTCAAAAAGAGCCTTATAATCATAGGCTCGTTCGGCGTAGCGATGGTCATTGCCGCCGAAGCCTGCGCCGTGCCGCTTGCAAAGCTCTTCGTCGGCTACGACAGGGAGCTCATGGAGCTTACCGTGTCCGGCTTCCGCATCTATTCGCTGGCGTTTATCTTCATGGGCTTTGCCATCTTCGCCTCGGCTTTCTTCACGGCTCTGAACGACGGCGTCACCTCGGCGATAATATCCTTCCTGCGCACGCTGGTGTTCCAGGTCGCGGCAGTGCTTATCCTGCCGGAGGTCCTCGGCGGCATAGTGGGCGTGTGGGTATCCATCGTCGCTGCCGAATTCATGGCCGTTGTGCTCGGCGCGATATTCCTCTTTGCAAAGCGCAACAGATACCACTACTTCAAATGAAAAAATGCCGTACTCACGGGAGTGAGTACGGCATAATATTATCTCGACAAAATTTGTGCTATATGCTATAATCTGCTCAAGCAAGGGGCGAGGCGGTCAGCTACATCTCCGAAAGGAGGTGAAGCATATGCCCATTATCTTAACGATACATATCTTCGGATACACTGTAACGATACGGATAAGAAAGCAAAACCGCCACTCTGCCAAGTGACGGTTTGAGCTTATGCACTTACCTATAGCACATCAGAGCTGACCGCTGGTCATCGCTCCTTGTGATATAATTATAATCCAATACTCAGCCGTTGTCAACATGCGCGGCTGAGTATTTGTTTTTATCACGTTCCGGGCTTGCCGAGCATTTTGAACATGTTCTTCTTGTATGCCTCGACGCCGGGCTGGTCAAAGGGATTGACGCCGGACATGTAGCCGGAGAGCGCGCAGGCAAGCTCGAAAAAGCACACGAGCTGGGCAAAGCCCGCCTCGTCGCGTGCGGGGACGGATATGCCGATGTTGGGCACGCCGCCGGAGATGTGTGCTGCCTTGACAGCGTCGGTGGCTGTGCGGCAGATATCCGCATAGTCCTTGCCGGCGAGGTAATTGAGCCCGTCGGGGTCGCCCATTTCAAACGGAACGGCAAAGCCCGTGCGCGACTTTTCGAAGCTGACTATCGTCTCCATAAGCGTGCGCGGCCCGTCCTGAATATACTGACCCATCGAGTGCAGGTCGGCGGTGAACTCAACGGAGGCGGGGAAGATGCCTATGCCGTTTTTGCCCTCGCTCTCGCCGTAGAGCTGCTTCCACCACTCGGCCATGAAGCGGAACGACGGCTCGTAGCAGCCGAGGATTTCGATGCTGCGGCCGTGACCGTAGAGGTACTGGCGCGCGGCGGCGTACTGCCATGCGGGGTTTTCCGGCGAGCGCAGGTCAAGCTCCTTGAATGCGGCGATGGCGGCATTGATGACGGCCTTCACGTCGATGCCCGCAACGGCCATCGGCAAAAGCCCGACTGCCGACAGGACACTGTATCGCCCGCCGACATCATCCGGTACGACGAAGCACTCCCAGCCCTCGGCGTCCGCGAGGGACTTGAGCGCGCCGCGGTGCGCGTCGGTCGTTGCGAAAATGTGCCGCTTTGCGGCGTTGCCGTACTTATCCTTGAGCATTTTTCGGAACACTCTGAATGCAAGCGCCGGCTCAAGCGTTGTGCCGGACTTGGATATGACGTTTACGTCAAAGTCCATGTCGCCAAGCAGCATGATCGTGTCATTGAGCGCATCCGGCGAAAGTCCGTTGCCAACAAAAAATATCTTGGGATCATTCTCCACGGGCACAGGGCGCAGCAGCTCTATTGCGCCGCGCGCTCCGAGATAGGAGCCGCCTATGCCGATGACGACCAGTGCCTTCGAGCGGCCGCGTATGCGGCTTGCCGCCGAAAGTATCGCCTTGAGCTCACCGTCGCGTATGCGCTGGGGAAGCTCGAGCCAGCCCGTGAATTCGCTGCCTGCGCCCGTTTTGTCGGCCAAAGTCCTGTGCGCTGCGGCCGCCGCTGCGAAGTCAAGCTCGGCAGGGTCAAAGAATGCGGAAGTTCCCGATAGATCGACCTTAATCATTATCACACCTCCGTGTAATTTATCTCAAAACTATATTATACATCGCGGTCGGGAAAAATCAAGGATAATGTGTCGAAGTGGGGCGTGCGGGCAATTTTTAACGCAAAATTCACGGCAAAGTGGAGGATAAATCACAGGCCGACGTAGCTTTTTAAAAGCTCCAGCAGCGTTGCGCCGAAGCCCGCACGGGAAACTGAGCGGTCGGCTGCAAGCGGCACGCTGTACAGTCCTTTGCCGCCCACTTTTACGCTGAGGCTGCCTATCTGCTGCCCCTTTTCAACGGGCGCCTCTATCGTCTCGGGCAGGCTAAGCTCATACTCTGCCTCGCCCGTGCCGGATTTTAAAACGAGCATCGCCTCCGGCGCGTCGTACACAGGCTGCACACTGTCTGCGTCTCCAAGGCTCACGCGCACCGGCGGCAGGACCTCCGGCGAGCGCAGGGACAAGAGCTTGTAGTTTGCAAAGCCGTAGTTTAAAAGCGCCTTGGCATCGGAATTGCGCGCATCGATGCTGTCTGCGTGCATGATGACGGCGATATACTCCACGCCGTCGCGCTCTGCCGTCGCCGAAAGGCAGTACATCGCCTCGTTCGTGTAGCCGGTCTTCAGCCCCGTGCAGCCGTCGTAATAGTAAACGAGCTTATTTGTGTTTGAAAGGCCGAACTCGCCGCCGCGTATCGTGTCCATCCATATGGTAGTGTACTGCTTTATCATGTCGTGCCGTATAAGCTCGCGGCTCATGACGGCAATGTCGTATGCGCTCGTGTAGTGCTCCGGGTCTTCAAAAAGCCCCGTGCAGTTTGCAAAATGCGTGTCGGCAAGGTCAAGGTCCGCGGCGCGCTCGTTCATGCGCTTTACAAATGCCTGCTCCGAGCCGCAAAGGTGCTCTGCCATCGCAACGGCGCAGTCGTTTGCCGAAACCACGGCTATGCATTTGAGCATCTCCGAAACGCTCATTTTCTCGCCCTGCTCAAGATACACGCAGCTTCCGCCGAAGGAGGCTGCGCGCTCTGAGGCGATGACCGTATCCTCAAGGCTTATATCGCCGCGCTCGACGGCCTCGACGATGAGCAGCATCGTCATGACCTTCGTCACGCTCGCCGGCGGCCGCCGCTCGTGCGCGCACTTTTCGTATATCACCTCGCCCGTCACCTTCTCCATCAAAACCGCCGAGGGCGAGGTGAGCGCAATATCGTCGTCCGAGAGCGTATCTATCGCGCAAACAGGCGTTGTCAGCAGCGCGAGCGCCATCATAGCGCACAGAATCTTTTTCATGGCTTATCCCTCCAGTCATTAAAGCCTATGCGACCGTGAGACTTTAATGCCGAGGTTGCAAAATTATGCTTTATTCGACACACGGCGAATACGTTTTTGCTCTTTGCAGCGTGAAAAGGCATTGAATATCAAGCCTTTTGAACATTTTCAACATAGTTTTCAACACAAAGACACCGCAGACTATTCGCGAATCGGTTTACATAACGCAAATTTGCGCAGCTATAAACAATAAGACCGACGGCTTTGAGCCGTCGGTCTGTTTTCTTATCTGTGCGCGAGGGTGTCGTGCGCGCGCTTTAGTGCCGCTCCCAGCGCGAGGACGTCCTCCTTGGTACTGTAGCGCGAGAAGCTTATTCTCACAGCGCCGTCAATTACCTGTGCCGGCAGTCCCATTGCCTCGAGCACGTGGCTTCTGCCGCCCTTTTTGCAGGCCGAGGAGCGCGAGACGAATATGCCCTCGGCTTCGAGGAAGTTCATGAGCACCTCGCTTCTCCAGCCGGGGAGGGACACGCTGAGCACATGCGGCGCGCCGCCGCCGATGACGAGCGCTTCGGGCATGTCGCCGCAAATGGTTTCGGCTGCAAGGGTGCGCAGACGCGCCATCCTTTCGCAGCTTTCGGCCATGCCCTTGTGGGCAAGCTCTGCCGCCGCGCCGAAGGCCGCTATCTGCGGCATGGCCTCCGTCCCCGCGCGCAGACCCGATTCCTGCGCTCCGCCGCGGATAAGGGGCTTGATTTTGACCCCTGTTTTGATATACAATGCGCCTATGCCCTTCGGCGCGTGGATCTTGTGGCCGCTGATGCTTATCATGTCCGCGCCGAGCTTTTTTGCGGAAAAGGGTACCTTCATGAAGCCCTGCACGGCGTCGGTGTGCAAAAGTGCCTTCGAGCCCGAGGCTTTGAGCATTTTGGCTACCGCCGCAATATCCGTCACGCCGCCGGTCTCGTTATTGACCATCATTAGGGTGACAAGGATGGTGTCATCCCGCAGGGCGCTCTTTACGCTCTCAACGGATACAGAGCCGTCCTTTTCCGGGGCAAGATACGTCACCTCGAAGCCGCGCGACTCAAGCTCCTGCAAGGTCTTGCGCACGGCGTCATGCTCAACGGCGGAGGATATGATGTGCTTTCCGCGGCGGGAGAGGCTCTCCGCGCCCTTTGTTATGGCCCAAACGTCGCTTTCCGAGCCGCAGGAGGTGAAGTACACCTCGTTTGCATTGCAGCCGAGCGCCGATGCTATCTGGCTTCGCGCAGTGTCGAGATATGCCTTTGCCTCACGACCCTTCGTGTGCGTCGAGCTTGGGTTGCCGTACACCTCGGTCATGACCTTATATGCTATATCGGCGGCCTCCGTGCACACGCGCGTTGTCGCCGCGTTATCAAGATAAACTTCCATATCTAAGACTCCTCAGGAGATGATTTTTTATGAAATACATTATATACACTCTCGGCTGCAAGGTCAACCAGTATGAAACGCAGGCGATAGAGACTATGCTCCACGAGCGCGGACATTCTGCCTGCGCCGAGGGCGAAATCGCCGACGCTGTCATCATAAACACCTGCGCCGTTACCGCCGAGGCCGGACGCAAATCGCGCCAGGCGATAAACAGACTGCGCGAGGAAAACCCCGGCGCTGTGACGGCGGTGCTCGGCTGCTACTCTCAGCTTAGCCCCGACAGCGTGCAGCGCCTTGGCGCGGATATCGTCTACGGAACGGCCGACAGGGTAAAGCTCATTGACGCTGTCGAAAAAGCCGTCGGCACGGGCGAGGGCGAAAGGGTGCTGGATAAGCCGTTTGAGCGGCGCGTGTTTGAAGAGCTCCCCGCGGGCGCAGTTTCGGGACACACGCGGGCGCTGCTGAAAATTCAGGACGGCTGCGTGAATTTCTGCTCTTACTGCATCATACCGTATACGCGCGGCAGGGTGCGCAGTCTGCCGATGGCATCGGCCGTCTCTCAGGCAGCGGAGCTTGACAAAAAGGGCTATCGCGAGCTTGTCATAACCGGCATCGAGATCGCCTCCTACGGCGTCGACCTGGAGGGAAAGCCCACGCTTGCAGACGTCGTGTGCGCCATCGCGGAGGCAGCGCCGGATATGCGCCTGCGCCTTGGCTCAATCGAGCCGAGCGTCATAACCGAGGAATTTTGCCGCCGCATTGCCGCATGCGGCCGCGTGTGCCGGCATTTTCACCTGTCGCTGCAATCGGGCTGCGACGCAACGCTCAAGGCCATGAACCGCAAGTACGACACCGCGCAGTTTTACGCCGCCATGCAGCTTCTGCGCAAATATTTCCCCGACTGCGGCCTTACCTGCGATGTCATAGTCGGCTTCCCCGGCGAAACGGAGCAGCATCAGCTTGAAACGCTTGAATTTTTGGCAAAAGCTCAGTTTTCCGATGCGCACATTTTCCCCTACTCCCGCAGACCCGGCACACCGGCCGACAAAATGGACGGTCAGCTCGACCGCGCGACGAAGGCACGCCGCTCAAAGCAGGCGCGCGCCGTGGTTGCCAAAACGCGGGAGGAGTTCTTAAACAGCATGATAGGCAAAACTCTGCCCGTCCTGTTTGAGACCAAAGAGGGCGCGTGCTGGCAGGGCCACAGCGATAACTATGTGGAGGTTCGCGCCGAGGGCGAGGACCTTCGCGGCACTGTAAAAAATGTCGAGATACATGCTGTTTCCGACGGTATCTTAGTCGGAAATGTCATTTGACAGGGCAATATAAATTAGATATAATTTTAACATTATGGCGCTGATAAGGAGGTGCTCATCATGTCAAGAGAAAACGTGTATAATTTTTCGGCAGGGCCGTCAATGATGCCGGCGTCGGTGCTCGAGAGGGCGGCAGCGGAGATAAGCGATTATCGATCGAGCGGCATGTCGGTGATGGAGATGAGCCACCGCAGCGGCCTGTTTAACGATATTTTTCAGGAGACGAAGGCGAAGCTTCGCGCGGCGCTGAATGTTCCCGACAGTCATGAGATACTGTTTTTGCAGGGCGGCGCGACGCTGCAATTTGCGGCGATACCGCTTAACCTCATGGGCAATGGCGGCAGTGCCGACTATGCCGTGACGGGCAATTTCTCGTCCCTTGCCGCAAAGGAAGCGGAAAAGTACGGCAGTGTGCATATCGCCTGCTCGAGCGAGGATAAAAACCACAGCTACATACCCGACAGCGTAAGTCTTTCGCCCTCGGCAAGCTATTTTTACTACTGCGCCAACAACACCATCTACGGCACCGAGTGGCAGTCCGTGCCCGAGGTGGGGGAGAGGACGCTCGTGTGCGACATGTCCTCGGATATTCTGTCAAAGCCCGTGGACGTTGGCAGGTTCGGCCTTATCTATGCCGGTGCGCAGAAGAACATGGCTCCTGCGGGCCTGACGGTCGTCATCGTCCGCCGCGACCTTGCCGGGCGGGAAATGGACATCTGCCCCTCGGTCATGAGCTATGACACGCTTATTAAAAAGGACTCCATGCTGAACACCCCGCCGTGCTGGTGCATTTACATGCTCGGCCTCATGCTCGACTGGCTCGAGAGCGTGGGCGGCGTTTGTCAGATGCAGAGCATAAAGCGCGAGCGGGCGCAGCTTATCTACGACGTTTTGGATAACAGCAGGCTGTACATCCCGCATGCACGGCCGGATTCGCGCAGCGACATGAACGTCACCTTCCGCACGGGCTCGGAGGAGCTCGACGCGCAGTTTGTCAAAGGCGCGGCGGCGCAGGGACTTTTAAATCTAAAGGGCCACAGGCTCACGGGCGGCATCCGCGCTTCGCTTTATAACGCAATGCCCATGGAGGGCGCGAGGGCGCTGGCCGAGTACATGAAAAAATTCGAGGTAGAACACAATGTTTAATATAAAGACCATAAATAACATCTCCCCCGTGGGGCTCGATAAGCTCAGGGGCTACGGCTGCACTGTCGGCGAGGATATCGCTGCTCCCGACGGCATCATCGTCCGCAGCGCGGACATGCACGCATACGAATTTAACCCCGAGCTTCTCGGCATCGCCAGAGCGGGCGCGGGCTACAATAACATCCCAGTCGATGCTCTCGCGGAAAAGGGCATCGTCGTATTCAACAGCCCCGGCGCGAATGCGGAGGCTGTCAAGGAGCAGACCGTGTGCTCCATGGTCATGGCATCGCGCGACGTTATCGGCAGCATAGAGTGGGTAAAGAGCATCGCCGACAGGGGCGAGAGCATCCCCGCGCTTGTCGAAAAGGGCAAGTCAAACTTCGCAGGCCCGGAGCTCATGGGCAAAACGGTCGGCGTCCTCGGCCTTGGCGCAACGGGTGCGCTCGTGGCAAACGCCTGCCTTGCGCTGGATATGTGCGTGATAGGCTATGACCCGTTCATGTCGGTCGACGCCGCGTGGCGCCTTTCCCGCGATGTTGAGCGCGCCGACGATATAAGCGAGATATTCAAAAAGTGCGACTATATAAGCATAAACATCCCCTATAACGAGAACACGCACCACATGCTCGATAAAAAGGCCTTTGACGCGATGCGCGACGGCGTGAGGATAATAAACGAGTCACGCGCCGAGGTCGTCGACGATGACGCGATGCTTGAAGCACTTGAAAGTGGCAAGGTCGCAAAATACGTCACCGACTTCCCCAACGAAAAGATACTCACCGGCAAAAACGTCATTGCCCTGCCGCACCTGGGCGCATGCACGCCCGAAAGCGAGGACCGCTGCGCCGAGATGGCCGCAAAGCAGCTTTATGAGTACCTCAAAAACGGCAATATCGTAAATTCCGTCAACCTCCCCGCCGCAAAGCTTGAGCGCATGGGCGTGTGCCGCCTGTGCGTCATCCACCACAACGTCCCCGGCATGATAAACCGCATCCTCGACCTTATCACCGCAAAGAACATAAACGTCGAGCACATGATAAATAAGCCCCGCGGCCGCTATGCCTACACCATCATCGACTTGAACGATGAAATTTGGGACGATACAGCCGACGTCATCCGCGCCATGGACGATGTTTTGAAGGTCAGAGTGCTGTTTTAAAAAACCGATAATATCTCCTGCATTGCGGTTCAAAACGGGAACGGAGAATACTATGAATTCACAGGCGATGAATTCGACTGGGCCTTGGAAAAGCTCAACAGCTTCCGCGCGGAGGAGATTTACGGCATTTGGCTGCCGAAAATGAGTGGGTGGACGTACAGGATAATTATTAAAGATGCCGACGGAAACTTCGGAAGCTATGACCTGTTTGACAGTGCGCTCAAATGCGACGATGTCATATTCAGCGGTGAGGAAAACGAGTTTTCGGAGTTTATTAAATACGTCAGCCTTGACCGGTAAAATGCCTTAATAACAAAAAAGCACCCCATCGGGGTGCTTTTTATTATTGTTTATCTCAGTCCGCGGGCCTTTATGTAGCTCATTATCGTTGCAACTGTGCCCTCGACGCCGAGCTTTGAGGAATTGATGCACAGGTCATAGTTTGTCGAATCGCCCCAGGTATTATCGCTGTAATACTTGTAGAAGCTCGAGCGGTCCTTGTCGACCTCCTTGATCTTCTTGCGCGCGGCGGCCTCGTCAAGACCCTGGCGCTCCTGCAGACACTTGATGCGCGCGTCCGTATCGCCGAGGATGAACACGCTTACAACATCGTCGCGGTCGTTGAGAACATAGTCGGCGCAGCGGCCTACAAAAATGCAGTCCTCCTTGGATGCGATGTCGCGTATTGCGTCAAACTGGGCGGAAACGACCTCCATATTCATGCGGAAATTTTCGTTCAGTCCGTAGCCTCCCGCGTGCAGCAGGAAAGCTGACATGCGCTTTTCATCGTATGCGTTGATTATCTCGCGGCTGAAATCCGAGTGCTTTGCCGCTTCGTCAACTATCTCCTTGTCGTAGCATTTGATGCCCAGCTCCTTTGCCAAAAGCCGTGCGATCTCTCTGCCGCTTGAACCGTGCTGTCTTCCGATTGTGATTATCATAATGACGCCTCCAATTCAATTTTTTAAGGTAATTTTATTATAGTCCTCCTTTGTTAAAAAATCAACAGATAAATTGCATTTTTCTTGCATATGTTTTTCGTATGATAAGAAGGAAGCGACTTATAGTTAATACCGCGCTGCTGACAGGCTCATCGCTGCTGATGAACCTCATCTCGATGGCGTTTCAGGTCTGGCTTGCCGGACGCATAGGCTCTGCGGGCATAGGGCTTTATCAGCTCATCGTGTCCGTGTCGTTCTTGTGCACGACCTTTGCCATATCGGGCGTGCGCTTTGCCGCGACGCGCCTTGTTTCCGAGGAGATCGGCTCAAAGCGCGAAAAGGGGATAGGGCAGGCCATGCGCCTCTGCTTTGCATACAGCCTTATCTTCGGCATGGCGGCGTTTTTCGTCCTGCACATGTGCGCCGAGGCCATCGGCTTTTTGTGGATAGGCGATGCGCGCACGGTGCGCTCGCTGCGGATAATGGCATACGCAATGCCTATGGTGTCGCTGTGCGCGGCCATATCCGGTTACTTCACCGCCTGCGGCAGAGTGTGGAAGCCGACACTCGTGCATCTTGTTGAGCAGCTTGCGACCATCGCCCTTGTCGCGGCCTTCCTCATGCGCTCGCCTGCGGGGGATATCGAGAAAAACTGCGCCTGCGTCATGCTCGGCACGGTCTGCGGCGACGCGATATCGCTGGTTTTAATGCTGCTGTTTTACCTCACCGACCGTGCGCGGTATTCCGAAGCCGGGGAGGGAACGGTGCGCCTTACCTCGCGCATGCTGCATATCGCACTGCCGCTTGCGGCCTCGGCCTATGCGAGGTCTGCGCTGTCGACATTGGAGCATCTTCTCGTCCCGCGCGGGCTCAAGGCCTCGGGCTTTTCCTCCGACCGCGCCCTGTCCGGCTATGGGACGATACAGGGTATGGTCATGCCCATCCTGTCGTTTCCGGCTTGTCTTTTAATGGCGCTGGCAGAGCTCATAATTCCGGAGCTCACCGAGGCGCAGGTGCAGGGCAGGAGCGAGGATATACGCTGCACGGTGCAAACGCTGATAAAAAAGGGCCTCGGCTATTCTCTCGCCGTTGCCCTTTTTATATTCATTTTTGCGCCGCGCCTCGGAGTTTTGATCTATTCCTCGCCCGACGCGGGGCGCTTTCTGCGCCTGTTGGCGCCGCTTATCCCCATCATGTACACCGACATGCTGTGCGACGGCTGCCTCAAGGGGCTGGGTCAGCAGCTCTGGAGCATGGGGATAAACATCCTCGATGCCCTGCTTGGCGTGCTGCTCGTGTGGAAGCTGCTGCCCGTGTACGCCCTGACGGGGTATGTGTGCATAATTTACTTTAATGAGTGCCTGAATTTCACGCTCAGTATGCTGCGTCTCAGGCGGGTTCTTCGGCCTTAGATTTGCGCTCTTCCAGCTTCTTATCGCCCTTGTGCAGCAGGGGAGATATGCGCTTATACAGAAGCATCGTAAGCAGCGTGACGATAACGCCCTTTAAGAGGTTAAACGGCACAACGGCAAACAAAACGAGTGTCGATACGCTGTTTATGGCAGAGTTTATGGCCGTGCCCATGCCGATGATCGCGTCCAGCGGCATGCCGAAAAGCTCGGCAAAGGTCGGCAGGAGGTAGACTGCGTTAAACAGGCTTCCGAACACCGTCATCGTCAGCGTTCCGACTATCATGCCCCACAGTGCGCCGCGCTTGCTCTTTTTAAGGTGATACACGCACGAGGCGGGCAGCACGAACGAGCAGCCGACGACGAAGTTTGCAAAGTCGCCGACGAAGGCGGTGGTCGTGCCCTTCAAAACGAGCTTTACGATGATCTTCACAAGCTCGGCTACCACGCCGGCCACGGGGCCGAGGTAGAAGGTGCAGATCATGATGGGTATCTCGCTCAGGTCGATCTCATAAAAGCTCGGCGCGAAAAACAGCGGGATCTCGATAAACATGAGAACGCCGGCCATCGCGGCAAATATCGCCGTGTACGAGATAAAGTGCGTGCTCCCGAGCTTTTTGCGGTTTTTCATCACAAATCGCTCAAACAGCAGCGCCACGATGAACAGCCCCGCGAAAACGCCGAGGCATTCCAGCACGAACGTGAGGTTTTCGGCCAACTGGCCAAGCAGCTTTTCCATTGATCTTCCTCCGAAATCAAAAATCGCCCGAAAGAAATATCTTTCAGGCGACGCAAAAGGCAAATGCAAAATGCGCACATCTTCTTCCATCCAGACTATACTGTCGGTACCGGAATCTCACCGGTTCATGCCATACGGCTCGCGGACTTTACCGCCGGTCGGGAAACGCTCCCTGCCCTGAAGATATCGTATTCGGTTGTGCTTATTATAGCGCGGTGCGCAAAAATGTCAATACCCTTTTGACAAGTTCCTGCTTTTGCCGTACAATAGGAGACGGTGATGATTATGGAACACGGAAAAACCTGCTGCTTCTCCGGCCACAGACCGTCGAAGCTCCCCTGGGGATATGATGAGCGCGACGCCCGCTGCATCGAGTTTAAGGATAAGCTCTTTGCGGTCATCGGCGCTGTGTATGATTCGGGCATAAAGCATTTCATGGTCGGCATGGCGCTCGGCTGTGACATGTATTGTGCCGAGGCGGTCATACGCTTGAAACGCATGCATTCGGATATAACGCTTCAGGCCGCCGTGCCTTACAGGGGTCAGGCGGAAAAATGGAGCGCCAATAATCGCCTGCGGTACGACATGATATTGGCCGAGTGCGACGAGGTGACCGTCATTGCCGAGAGCTATTTCCCCGCGTGCATGGCCATGCGCAACCGCTTCATGGTCGATAACTCCTCCGTCCTCATCGCCTGCTACGACGGCATGACCGGCGGCACCTGGAACACCATCCGCTACGCCCAGGAAAAAGATATAGAGGTAATCCAATTACCTGTGGAATAAACAGCGCCGGTATTTCTACCGGCGCTGCTGCTATATTCAATATGTCATTGCTCCATAGCATGACGGGGCGGCTATTAGGATAAGCCCCACGGCTGTCCAGATAAAGAGCTTTAAAAACTCCCTGACGTGCTTGCCCTGCACAGCGTTTCTTATGCACTGCAAAACTCCGTACAACGTGGCGGGAATGATTGCAAACCCGAATATACATTGAACCCAAGCAATGGAGCTCCAAACGTATATCATGCGGAACACTCCTTTTTTATATTTATAGTTTAATTTTACATTACAAGGTCAATAATGTCAAGCCAAACATAAAAAAACGGCGCTGCACCGAATGGCGCAGCGCTGGAATTTATTTTGTCAGGAATTCAAACAGCTCGTCGGCGTTATCTGCGACGAACACGGCGCCGGCGTCCTCAAGCTCGCCCGGCTCTGCATAGCCGAAGCTCACGCCCACGCAGTCAAGGCCGCATTTTTTTGCGCCGATGACGTCGTACTTGCGGTCGCCGACCATAATGGCCTCGTCGGGCGATATGCCGAACTGCTCGAGGGCATAGTTTATGACCTCCCACTTCTGTCCGCGCGTTCCGTCAAGCTCCGCGCCGCAGACAAGGTCGAAATCATCGGTCATGCCGTATTTTTCGAGTATCTTCTCGGCAAAATGGCGGGGCTTGCTGGTCGCAATGGCGCATTTTACGCCGAGGGCCTTGAGCCGCGCGGTTATCTCATGCATCCCGGCAAAGGGTGCGCACTCTGCCCAGCCGATGGGCGTGTACCGCTCGCGATAAAGCTTTACGGCAAGCCTGGCCTTTTCCGTGTCAAAGCCGTAGCGCTGGGCAAACATCTCCTCCAGCGGCGGGCCTGCAAAGCACATGAGCTCACTGAGCTCTGCCTTGATGCCGAGCTTCGAGAGCGCGTACTGCACGCATTTTGTTATGCCTTCGGCAGAGTCGAACACTGTGCCGTCAAAATCAAATAAAACGTAATTTTTCATGTTTCACCTCACATAGATATACTATCATCTGCGCAGAGCGCTGTCAATCTGCTATAAAACCTTGATAAACGGCAGAAAATTTGTTATGATAATCTATTATAATAAATAATAATGAAAAAGTGTTTGCAGATGAATTACAGTAAATGGAAAATTGAAGAATGTCCGGCGAATATGCTCAGGACCTTTGTCGAAGCGGGCTATCCGCCTCTGCTTGCGGCAATGCTGGGCGTGCGCGGCATCGGCAGCGTGAAGCAGGCGCGAAGCTTCCTCGACGGGGGAGCAGAGCAGCTGTGCGACGCAATGCTGATGAAGGATATGGACAAGGCCGTCGTGCGCATACGCGCGGCGATAGCAAACGGCGAAAAGCTGGCTGTTTACGGCGACTATGACGTCGACGGTATTACCTCCACCTGCCTTCTGACCGACTGGCTGCGCAGCCGCGGCGTCGACTGTCAGCCGTATATCCCCGACCGTATCGGCGAGGGCTACGGCCTTAACGACAATGCTATTGACACTCTGCACGGCAGGGGCGTGAGCCTTATCATCAGTGTCGACTGCGGCATAACCGCCGCCCACGAGGCAGAGCATGCGAGGGATATCGGCGTCGACCTCATCATAACAGACCACCATGAGTGCAGGGAGCAGACCCTGCCTGTGGCCGTCGCGGTCATTGACCCCAAGCAGGACGATTGCGGGTATCCGAACAAGGACCTTGCCGGCGTCGGCGTTGCGCTAAAGCTCGTGTGCGCCGTCGAGGGCGAGAGCGAACGCATCGTCTCGCGCTACGCTGACCTTGCGGCCATCGGCACCGTTGCGGATGTTGTCCCCCTCACGGGAGAAAATCGCTACATCGTGCGCCGCGGGCTTCAGATGCTCTCGCACACGGCGCGCCCCGGTCTTGCGGCGCTGCTGCGCGAATCCGGCGCGTCGGACAGGCGCATATCCTCCTCGACCATCGGCTTTGCGCTTGCCCCGCGCCTTAACGCGGCCGGCCGCCTCGGTCAGGTCGCCATTGCGGGCAGGCTTTTAATGACGCATGATAAGAAGGAGGCCATCTCGCTTGCCGCGGAGCTTTGCGAATTAAACCGCCGCCGCCAGCATCTTGAGACGGAGATCTGGGACGATGCCTCCGGCATGATGGACGGCAAAACGCCATCCGCGCCAATAGTGCTTGCCAGCGAAAAGTGGCATCAGGGCGTTATCGGCATCGCCGCGTCAAAGCTTGCCGAGCAGTATTCAAAGCCGACGATAATGATCTGCCTTGACGGAGACAAGGGCAAGGGCTCGTGCCGAAGCTACGGCGGGTTTAACCTGTTTGACGCGCTGTCGGCCTGCTCGGAATACCTTGAGGGCTTCGGCGGGCACGCACTCGCGGCGGGACTGAACATAAAGCGCGACAAGCTCCGGCAGTTTTGCCGTGCGTTTGCCGAGTATTACGAGCACAATAAGCCAACAGAGCTCCCCACGCTCAACTGCGATATCCGCATATTTGACCCCGCTATGCTCGACATGGAGGGCGTCGACTCGCTCTCGCGCCTCGAGCCATACGGCAGCGGAAACCCCAAGCCCATCATGTGCATCATCGGCGCACGGCTTGACAGCTTAACGCCCATCGGCGGCGGCAAGCACCTGCGCCTGAGCGTGAGCTACAAGGGCGCGGAGTTTGAGTGCGTTTTCTTCTCCCACTGCGCCTCCGACCTCGGCCTGCGCCTTGGCGACAGTGTGGATGTTGCCTTCACCCCACAGATAAATGAATTCCGTATGCGCCGCAGTGTGCAGCTTCAGGTCAGCGCGATACGCCGCCATGACCCGCGCCCGCTGTGCGGCAGGATACTGGAGGATGTTCCGGTCGATGAGGCCGCGCCCTATTGTCCCGACAGGGACGCGTTCGTGAAGGTTTGGCGGCGGCTGCAGGCGATGGGCGGCTATGTTGCGCCGGATCTTGACGGTGTGCTGCGCCAGTGCCCGCACGGAGTGGAGCCGGAGCGGTTCTGCATATGCCTGCGCGTTTTGTGCGAGCTGGGGCTTTTAAAAATGCAAAAGCCCGACTGCGTGTTCGGCGCGAGCATCGTGCCCGGCTGCGCGAAGGTCGATCTTGAAAACTCTGAGCTTATAAAACGCTTGAAAGCGAGACGGTCATAATGTCAGACGATATTCAAAGAAAAACGCTCGACCCTGATGAGATGTTTGCTTCTCTCAGAGCCAAGATAATAAACAGCGGCATGGATATGGACATGGGACGTATCGGGGCGGCCTACAACATGGCAAAGCTTGCCCACACAGGTCAGCTTCGCAAGGATGGCTCACCCTACGTCACCCATTGTGTTGCCGCTGCCGATATAGCGTCGGATATGGGTCTTGACGAGGACTCGATAGTCGCGGCGCTCCTGCACGATGTTATTGAGGACACAAACCTTACTCATGCCGACATTGCAAAGCAGTTCGGCGAGCCTGTTGCGGATATCGTCGAGGGCGTCACGAAGCTCACGCGCGTGCAGTACACCAGCAAGGAAGACGAGCAGATGGAAAACCTGCGCAAGATGCTCATGGCAATGGCCAAGGACATCCGCGTCATCCTCATAAAGATCGCCGACCGCCTGCACAATATGCGCACCATGGCCTATCAGACCGAGGAAAAGCAGCGCCGCAAATCGCTTGAAACGATGGAGATATACGCCCCCATCGCGCACAGGCTCGGTATGCAGAGGGCAAAGTGGGAGCTTGAAGACCTCGCGCTCATGTACCTTGACCCGACAGGCTATAAGGAGATAACCGACACCCTTAACTCCCGCATGGATACGCTCAAGACCTTCATGTCCGGCGTTGAGGAGAGGATGAAAAAGCGCCTTGCCGAGGAAGGGCTCGAGGTCACGGTCTACAGCCGCATTAAGCATATTTACAGCATATATCGCAAAATGTACGCGCAGAAGCTCGATATCAATGGTATATTTGACTTGTGCGCATTCCGCGTCATCGTCGATACGATACCCGACTGCTACAATGTCCTCGGCATCATACACGATATGTTCAAGCCCGTGCCCGGCAGATTCAAGGACTATATCTCCACCCCGAAGCCGAACATGTACCAGAGCGTTCACACGACGGTCATCGGCTCCGAGGGCATACCCTTTGAGGTGCAGATACGCACATGGGACATGCACCGCACGGCTGAGTACGGCATCGCTGCGCACTGGAAGTATAAAATCGGCTCGGACACTGTCGTAAAGGACGGCGATGAGGAGAAGTTTGCATGGGTGCGCCGCCTGCTGGAGAGCCAGCAGGAGTCGGACGCTACGGACTTTTTCCACAACCTCAAGATCGACATGTTTGCCGACGAGGTCTTCGTATTTTCGCCCAAGGGCGACGTTATAAACCTGCCCGCCGGCGCAACGCCCATCGACTTTGCCTACAGCATTCACTCTGCCGTCGGCAACAGCATGATAGGCGCGTCCGTCAACGGCCGGATAGTCAACTTCGACTATGTCCTGCAAAACGGCGATATCGTCGAGGTGAGAACCTCCAAATCCGCCGCAGGCCCCAGCCGCGACTGGCTCAATATCGCAAAAAGCGGCTCTGCGCGCACGAAGATAAAGCAGTGGTTCAAGAAGGAGCGCAGGGAGGAGAATATTGAGCGCGGCCGCGCCATGTTCGAGTCCGAGCTTAAAAACAAGGGTCTGCGCCTTGAGGATATCTGCGATGAGGAGGTGCTCCCGCAGCTTCTCAAAAAGGTTTCGTACTCGAGCCTTGACGAAATGTATGCCGCGATAGGCTACGGCGGTATGGCGGCTGTGCGCGCTGTAAACCGCATGAAGGATGAGCTTGCCCGCCTGCACCACGTCAGCGGGAAAAAGACCGTCCTTGAAAAGGTCACGGAGGCCGCCGAGCGGCGCGAGCAGCAGGCAAATAAGAAGATAAAGCCCGTGCACGGCGTCCTCGTTGAGGGGCTTGATAACTGCCTCATAAAATTTTCACGCTGCTGCACGCCCATCCCGGGCGACGACATAGTCGGCTATATAACGCGCGGCCAGGGCGTATCTATCCACCGCTGCGACTGCGCAAACTATGCCCGCCGCGAGTTTACGCCCGACGATATCGGGCGCTGGATAAACGTCAGCTGGGCAGACGAGATAAAGGAGAGCTACTCGACGGCGATAACCGTCGTTTCGCGCGAGCGAAGCGGCCTTATCATGGATATCGCCACGGTGTTCAACACCCTCAACACCAAGGTGCGCACGATAAATGCGCGCGACACGGGGGATAAATCAATAGTAAACATCACACTTGAAACAGGCGGCATCGACGAGCTGCGCACGGTCATGAACAGGCTTGGCGCTATCCCCGGCGTTGTCGAGGTCAACAGAAACGGAGGCAGGAAATGAGAGCTGTACTTACAAGGGTCGACAGCGCGTCGGTCGCGATAGACGGCAAGGTCAAAAGCAGCATAGGCAAGGGCTTTCTGGTGCTTTTGGGCGTGCATGAGGATGACGAGGAGGCGCAGGCGGTAAAGATAGCCGACAAGATATGCGGCCTTCGCATATTCGAGGATGAGGCCGGCAAAATGAACGTCAACCCCGCCGACGCGGGCGCACAGCTTCTTATAATTAGCCAGTTCACGCTTTTTGCCGACTGCAAATCCCGCCGCCCGGGCTTTTCGAAGGCCGCAAGGCCGGAAAAGGCCATTCCGCTGTATGAAAAGGTCATTGCCGAATGTCGTGCGCGCGGCTTTGAGGTTGGCACGGGCGAGTTTGGCGCTGAGATGAAGGTCGAGTCGGTTAACGACGGGCCTGTAACCATTATTCTTGACACAAGGGAGCTTTGAAAATGAACGTAAAGACATTACCCGTTGGCCAGCTTGAAACAAACTGCTACATCGTCGTAAACGAGCAGACGCTCCAGTGCGTCGTCATCGATCCCGGCGATGAGAGCAACACCATAATGGATTATATCGAGTCTAATAAGCTCACATGCAAGGCGATCATGCTCACCCACGGCCATTTTGACCACGTCGGCGCCGTAAACGCCATAGCAGAGCAGACCGGCTGCACGGTGTATATAAACCCGCGCGACGAGGGATATAAGGTCGGCATGAGCGGCATGATGTTCAAAATGCCCGAGGGCGGCAAGTACTATGACGACGGCGACGTCATCGAGGAGGCAGGCCTGAGCTTCAAGGTCATCGCAACGCCCGGCCACACCCCCGGCGGCGTGAGCCTCATGTGCGGCAGCGCCCTGTTTACGGGCGACACGATGTTCCGTGGAAGCTGCGGCAGAACGGACCTGCCCGGCGGCGATATGATAGAGGAGCTGCGCTCGCTCAAAAAGCTCTGCCAGCTCATCGGCGACTATGAGGTCTATCCCGGACATATGGACAGCTCTACCCTCGAGCGGGAGCGCCGCTTTAACCACTATTGCAGAGAGGCCATGGCACGATACTGATACCCTATGCTCAACGATATTCTTAAAACACTTGTGACCGGCATGCTGCCGATACTCGAGATACGCGGCGCTATCCCCGTAGGCGTTGCCGCGGGCATGGATCCGTGGGCGGCGTTTGCCGTCGGGCTTATCGGGAACATGATCCCCGTGCCGTTTCTCATCCTGCTCACGCGCAAGGTGCTAAACTGGATGAAAAAGCACCATCTTCTCGATAAATTCACCTCCTTTCTCGAGCGCAAAGGCTCGGAAAAGGCGAAAAAGGTGCAGCGATACAGCTTTTGGGGCCTGTTCATCCTCGTGGCCATCCCGCTGCCCGGCACGGGCGCGTGGACGGGTGCGCTGGTGGCATCACTTTTGGACATGCGCCTTAAAAGGGCGCTTCCGGCCATTGGCATGGGTGTCGCCGTTGCGGGACTTATCATTTTGGTGTTCACCTACGGCGTTATACATATAGGTACGCTTATCTAAATAAGTATTCACCATATGCACCTCATGCACGGCATAAAAATGCAGAATAAATATGCAAATCCCCCGCGATATCCACGGATATTGCGGGGTTTTTATTCATTTTCTCGGCCGTTTGTTGCATTTATACAAGCCGTAAACCTGAGAGAACGAGATTTTGTTGAAAATGACGAGCAAATTTTTATTCAAAAACTCTTGCATAATCGTGAATAAAAATGTATAATAGCCACTGTCGATGAATAATAATCCCCGATGAAAGGAACATGGTGAAAAACATGCACAAGACGAATGGTAGTTTTAAAAAATTCATTTCTATGCTGCTCGTCGTGCTGATGCTCGTCTCGGTTCTCCCGATGGCGGCTTCGGCAGAAAATGAAACGGCAGCGGCAAGCTTTGAAAACGTCTCCGGCGACGGCAAGGATATAATCTCGCTGGCAGAGGGACGCGATTACAAAGCGATGATACCCGTAAGCGAAACAGTTGACGCGTCTGCGGTAACGTGGACGATGGTAAAGGATGAAAGCAAGACCTATGTGAGCAAGCAGCTCTTCCCCAATCAGACCGAGGGCGGCGCGCTGAGCACATGGCTTTGCGATGACGGCGAGACTCCGTTCTTCGGCGAGGTTACGACGAGCGTCGTGACCGAAGACGGTCAGAGCTACCTCGTCGCCGAGTTTGGCACCAATGATTTCTTTTACGGTTACAACTGGTGGACGGGTGAGACCTACGCAGACAACAGCGCTCCCCACGATGAAGGCGGCGCATACCTCGACTCCTGCGGCTACTTCAACCTCACCGCGACCGACGCTGACGGCAAGGTCCTCGGCTCTGTCCCCGTTAAAATAGCTCCCTACGATAACTTCCACACGATGGACGAGATCTACACCGAGCTCGACGAAATGGTCGCAGCCGCTGCAAAGTCCGACATCTTCGTAAAGAAGTACTCCATGGGCTCCTCCTCCGGCGATATCTACGCACCGCTGGATATGCCTTACCTCATCGTTGCTAAGGACAGCAGCGTTGTCACCGAGTGGCTGCAGTTCACCGAAAAGGCAGAGACTCAGCCCGAGCAGGTCATCGCCGACATCAAGGCCGGCAAGTATGACGACATTAAGGTTCCCGTGATGTTCTCCAACATCCACGCAAACGAAGTCGCAGCAGCCGACGGCGTCATGGAATTTGCCTGGATGCTCATTAATGCAGCAACCTCCGACGGCAAGCTCAGCTACAATAACCTCACCGGCTTCACAGCAGAAGGCAAGGCAGAGTTTGAGGCAGAAAAGGCAGAGCAGGGCATGGCGATCCCCGACCTCGTTAAGGACACCGCAACCTACCTCGGCTGGCTGACGGCCGATAACCGCTCCTCCGGTATAGTCGACCTCGAAAAGTTCTACACTCAGGAGACTGTGAACACCACCGTCGATGAGCTTCTGAGCGATGTATTCTTCGTCCTCGTTCCCGAGGAAAACGTCGAAGGACGTACCTATGTGACCCGTGAAGCCTCCAACGGCTACGACCTCAACCGCGATAACTCCTTCCAGACCACTGAGGAAACTCAGAACATGCAGAAGCTCATCGCGACCTTCAACCCCGTATCCCTGACTGAGTTCCACGGCCGCGTTTCGGCCTTCCAGTGCGAGCCCTGCGATCCTCCCCACGAGCCTAACTTCGAGTATGACCTGCTGGCAGAGCACCTGATCGCCGGCGGCGAGGCTCTCGGCATCGCGGCTGTCGCAAATAACGACACCTACAACAGCTACGTCATCCCCCAGCGCGATTACCTCAGCGATAACGGCGACGGCACCACCTACTGGTCCGATCCCTGGGACGATATGTCCACCTCTTACACTCCGCAGTTTGCAATGCTCCAGGGCACTGTAGCATACACCGTTGAGCTCCCGGGCTACAACAACGCAGGCTCCGAGCTCGTCCAGTACGGCTGCCTCGGCCAGTCCAACTACATCGGCCAGGAGAAGCTCGGCTACCTCCTGTCCCAGACTGAGATCTTCAAGCGCGGCGTAAATAACTTCAACTCCGATGCATTCGAGCTCGTCGGCCAGTGGCTGTGCGACCAGAACGACGTCGAGGGCGCAGAGTCCGACCTCTTCCGTCCCGAGTTTGACGGCGAGGGCGAGAACGGCAACTTCTATCCCGAGTGCTACATCATCCCGCTGGATGCGGAAAATCAGACAAACCTCCAGGCAGCGGGCGACATGATGGTATGGCTTTCCCGCAACGACGTCAAGGTTCTCGTCACCGACAAGGAATTCACCTATGGCGGCGTGACCTACCCCGCAGGCACGATGATCGTTTCCATGTATCAGGCAAAGCGCTCTGTTGCAAACGGCGTTCTGTACGACGGTACCCTCATCAGCAACTGGACAGTCCTCTACTCCGAGGGCATCACCACCTTCAACGAGACCCGCGGCTTCGACATGGCAACCGTGACCGAGCCGGCAGCATACAAGACCATCAAGGCCGCATGCGGCGACTGGATGGATTATGATGATTGCGTAAGCTACAAGGCAGCAAAGCTCGGCTCGGCATTCGACGGAGTTAAGGACGCATACGTTGTCATCTCCAACGCCTCCGAGGATTCCACCGCAGCAGTCAACGCCCTGCTCAAGGCAGGCAAGACCGTCGGCATGGTAACCGATGAAGACAGCGATTTCTACGGCGACTTCGTCTGCGCATATGCAGATTGGCAGAGCGTCTGCGCAAAGTATGTCCTGACCGGCACCGGCCTTGCAGATGCTGACGTTCCCGCCGCAAAGGTCATCACCGCAGCACCCACCGTATACCTCACCGGCGAGCCCCAGGCAGCCGACGCAGGCTTCGTTTGGACAAACCGCGTTTACTGGTCCAACAGTGAGTGGAACTACGACCGCGTAGCTCTTGAGCTCATGGGCTTCAATACCACCAAGGATCTGAGCAAGGCGACCCTCATCATGGGCGCAAATGAGCTGACCGACACTGAGAAGGCAGCAGTCCTCTCCGGCACCGCTTACATCGGCTATAACTACGCTGCAGAAAGCAGCCCGGCAAGCCCCTGGTCTGCAGGCTACAGCACCATCTTCGGCGACGACCTCGTAGTTTCCAATGCTGAAGGCTTTGACTGCCTCGGCTATGTCACCTACCCCGAGACCACCCTCGTCAATGCCTCCTACGTCATGGACGGCGACGACGTGATGTACATGTACGGCGATTACGGCCCGCGCTACTTCTCCGAGATCCCCGAAGGCGCAACCGTCCTTGTCAAGACCGACGGCAGCAAGACCCCGACCGAAGGCTTCATCCAGATGATCGAGCCGGAACAGAAGGCAGCAGCCGACGAATTCCTCAACGGCTCCATTCAGGCTATCTCCTTCCAGGGCAAGCTCAATGAGACCGACGCAAACGAAGTTAACGTAGTCTTCTTTGCAAACACCCTCACCCACAAGGTACATCAGCGCGATGAGTACGCATTCATCAGCAACTTCGCATTCTCCTCGCTGCTCGGCGGCGACTTCCTCGGCGGCTCGACCGAGCCCGCAGGCGACCTCCCGTTTGTCGATGTTGAGGACGATGCATGGTACCTCGACAGCGTAAAGTACGTCTACGACAACAAGCTCATGCTCGGCGACAGCGACACCACCTTCAATCCCGACGGCACGATGAACCGCGCAATGTTCGCAACCGTCATCTACCGTATGGCAGGCAGCCCCTCCGTTGAGGGCATGAAGATGCCGTTCACCGACGTCGATGAGAAGACCTTCGACTGGGCATACGACGCAATCGTATGGGCATTCAACAAGGGCGTTACCAAGGGCGTGAACGACACTGAGTTTGCTCCCGACAAGGCCATCAGCCGTGCAGAGCTCGTAACGATGCTCTACCGCTACACCGGCAGCCCCGAGGTCAGCGGAACGCTTAGCTTCGCAGATGCTTCCGCTATCGATGAGTGGGCACAGCCTGCGGCAATATGGGCAAGCGGCAACGGCGTAGTCCAGGGCATGCCCGGCGGCAAGTTCGCTCCCAACGACACCGCGACCCGCGCACAGATGGCAGTCATCCTCGACCGCTACTGCAACCTGTAAATCATACTCTCTCAAAATAATCTTAAAGCAAAGGGACAGGCCGTTTGGCCTGTCCCTTTGTGATTTTTAGTTTTATAAAGCTATTCCGTCCAGCCACAGGCTGACGTCGGCCTTCTTCCTAAGGCTCGTGTAAAAATGATCAGTGACACTGCAATCGGGGAAGATATCCTCAACTATTTTAAGCGCGTATTCCTGCCCGCCGGAGCCGGCTGTGGCAAATGGTATTATGCGCTTGCCATGGAGCTGGCATTGACGCAGATAGCTCTGCATAAACTGCGGCATAGCGCTGTACCAAACCGGGAAGCCGATGAAAACGACATCATATTCGTCAAAAGATAAAGGCTCGGTTTTTGTTTCGGGAACAGTTCTCGTTAAGCGCTCGGCTCCTACGCGCACGACTGCGGATGCATAGCTTCCGTAAGCCTTTTTCGGCTCAATAGGGAATATGTCTGCATCGAATCTGTCCGCAATTTTTTCGGCCAGTGCTTTGGTCGTTCCTGACTTTGAGTAGTAAATAACAGCGCATTTCATGATATGCACCTCCGTTTTTTCTGCATCATATCATTAAAATATGAACAATTCCACCTGAATTATTGGTCAGCTTATGTCTGCAAGTCACGCAAAGCGCTGCTTGGCTGTGTATTCGCGCACGACTATCTTCTCAACGCATGTGGCGTCGACGACCTTCCGCGCGCAGGGCATCGTGTCAAAGCCGCAGTGACGGCATATAAGCTCAAGCCCGTGCACGGCTTCGTCGCCCGTGACAGTGCTTATCTCGCCATAGCCTATGAAGCTTTTGTAGTCTGCCGTGAGTGCGCCCTTGGAAAGCTCGGCGTATCCAAGGCAAAGGTCAAGCTCAACGCACACACGCGCATTGCTATGCGCAAGACTGTGCCGCCGCCCGTCCTTTGCGCCGTGGACGTAGAAGACAAATTCGCCGTCATGCTCCTCAAAGCCGAACGACAGCGGAACGATATACGCTTCACCCTCGTCGGCAAAGCCGAGGCGCAGCGTATCGCACTTATTTATAAGCGCAATGATGTCGCCAATTTCGCTCATCGCGCGGTCACTTCGTCTCATCAAAACAGATACACCCTCATTTCATACGGCCTTGTTGTGAAGCCGTTTGCTATGACAAAATTGTTCTCGTAGTTTCCGAACACCTGCTTATTCTCGTCGAGCGTTATGCCCTCGGGCGCGTCAAAGCGCACGGACTTTTCCGAGTACGAGCATATGACGAGCAGCTTTTTGCCGTCAAGGTTGCGCTCGTAGACAAACAGCTCCTTGCTCTTTGCGCAGTGCTCAAGATAGTCGCCGTATATGACGACGGGGTTATCGCGCCTAAATTGCAGCGCGTCGCGGTAGAAGTTAAGAAGACTGTTTTTGTCCTCCTGCTGGCTTTCAACGTTTATGCTCTTGTAGTTGTCGTTTACAACAAACCAGGGCTTGCCGCTCGTAAAGCCGGCGTTGGGCGCGTCCGACCACTGCATGCACGTTCTTGCGTTATCGCGTGAGGCCTTTTGCGCAAGCTTGAGCACATGCTCCTTGGAAAGACCCAGCGAGCGGCCTATGCGGGCATTGTTGTGGGTCATTATATCCTTGTATTCGCCGAGACTGCCCAGCGGCGTGTTGAGCATGCCGATCTCCTGCCCCTGATACACAAACGGCGTGCCGCGCTGGAACAGATAGCTTGCCGCGATGCTCTTGCCGCTTTCCACGCGGTATTTTTCGCTGCCGTAGCGGCTTATGATGCGCGGATGGTCGTGGTTTTCCATGTACAGTGCGTTCCAGCCCTTGCCGTACATCTGCGTCTGCCACTTGGAGAAGGCTTTTTTGAGCTTGGGCAGGCTGAAGGGCATCTGGATGAAGTCAGTAATCATGCAGTCGGCTTCCATGTGCGAGAAGTTTATCATCATGTCAAGCACCTTGTCCTTGCCCTCGCGCACATAGCGCAGCGCGACCTCCGGCTCCATGCGCGGGCCCTCGCCGACCGTGAAGCAGTCGTAAAAGTCCAGAACATCGCGCTTAAACTCGGCAAGATACTCGCGCACGCGGGGGCGGTCGGTGTAATACTGCATACCCGTCGCGGCGGGGAGCTTCACCTTTGCGCTCGGCAGACCGTCGGCCTTGTCGATATAGGTTATGACGTCCTCGCGGAAGCCGTCAACGCCCATGTCCAGCCAAAAGCGCATGATGTCCTTGACCTCCTCGCGCACCTTGGGGTTTGCCATGTTTAGGTCGGGCTGCTTTTTGGAGAATATGTGCATGTACCACTCGTCGGTGTTTTTGTCATACTCCCATGCTCCGCCCTCGAAAAGGCTGTCCCAGTTGTTCGGCGGGCGCTTTTTGCCCTTGCCGGGGCGCCAGTAATAGTAGTCGCGGTAGGGGTTATCCTTGCTGCTGCGGCTCTGCGTGAACCACTCGTGCTCGTCGGAGGTGTGGTTGACAACGAGGTCCATGAACACTCTCAGCCCGCGCTCGTGCGCGCCGTCGAGCACCTGCTTGAACACATCAAGGTCGCCGAAGTCGGGGTGGATGTTTTTATAGTCGGAAACATCGTAGCCGTAGTCCGAGTTAGGGGAGGGGAATATGGGCGAGAACCATATTCCGTCAACGTTCAGCGAGGCGATATAGTCGAGCTTGGAAAGCACGCCCCACAGGTCGCCTATGCCGTCGCCGTTGCCGTCGCAGAAGCTGCGGCACCAGATCTGGTACACCGCCATTTCCTTATACCAACACTTTTTCTCCATAGCAGTTCTCCGTTTTAAATATATTTGCAATTATTGTATCATACCATGTGTGCATATTCAATAATTAATATATTGACAATCTTATGCGTGTATTGTACTATGGAGCTGAAAAGCGCCGCACCCGGCGTATAACGGGGCGACAGCAGGAGGTATAAAAAATGAATAATGGCAAACAAAGAGGCGGCACCCGCCGCATGACGGGGCTTGCGATCTTCACCGCGATAATCGTGGTGCTTACGGTTTTGTGCACGTTTGTGCGCTTTGGCCCGTTCTCGATAACGCTGGCACTTGCGCCGATAATCATCGCAACGGCGATATACGGCAAGGGCGCGGGCGCGTATCTTGGCGGAGTATTCGGACTTGTGGTGCTCATAACCGGTATTCTCGGCTGGGATGGCGGCACGGTCATGCTGCTTATGAGCATTAACCCCGTCGCGTGCGTGCTCATATGCATCGTTAAGGGTCTGGCAGCGGGCTATTTGGCCGGTTTGTGCTATGAGCTTATAGCAAAGAAGAACGACAAGAGCGCGGTGATAGTCTCCGGCATTGTTTGCCCTGTGGTAAATACCGGACTGTTCATCGTGGGCATGCTGGTATTTTTCTTTGATACGATCAGCGGCTGGGCCGGCGGGCAGAATATGCTGCTGTATATCATCATGGGTCTGACGGGCATAAACTTCCTTGTGGAGCTTGGCGTCAACCTGCTGCTCGCGGCGGGCATAACCCGCATCATCCGCGCGGGCAAGAAAATGCAGTGAGGTAGAGTTATGATACTGACTGTCGATGTCGGAAATACGAATGTTGTCCTCGGCTGTGTCGAAAACGGTGAGGTCATAAGCCGCAGCAGACTGGCCACGAAGGCGAGCGATCTGCCCAATGACTATGCGCTGAAAATGCGCCAGAGCTTTGAGTTTGACGGCGTGGATTATACGAAGTTTGAGGGTGCTATCCTGTCCTCGGTCGTACCGCAGGTAAACCGCGCCATCCGCGCGGCCGTGCGCAAGCTCACAGGGCTTGAGTGCGTGATGGTCGGTGCGGGCATAAAAACGGGCGTGAACGTGAAGATCGATGACCCCGGCACGCTCGCGGGCGATCTCATAACCGGCGCCGTCGGCGCACTTTCGATATATGAGCCGCCGCTTATCATCATCGATATGGGCACGGCGACAACGATGGTCGTCGTGGATAAGGACGGCGCGTACATCGGCGGGGCGATAATCCCGGGCGTGAACCTGTCGTATGATGCTCTCTCGCAGGGGACGAGCCTGCTGCCGAGCATCTCGATAGAAGCGCCGAAAAAGTGCATTGCGACAAATACGGTCGATAGCATGAAGTCCGGCGCAGTGTTCGGAACGGCCGCGATGCTTGACGGCATGATCGACCGCATGGAGGATGAGCTCGGCCAAAGCGCGACCGTCGTCGCCACCGGCGGCCTGTCCGGCAGCGTCATCAAATACTGCCGCCATGAGATAATGCACGAGCCCGACCTGCTCCTGAAAGGCCTCGCGATACTGTATCAGAAAAACGCAAGAAAGGCCAGATAATCAGCAGAAAAAACGCACCCCACGGTAGTTTCCAATAAGACAGTATGAGAACATTACTGACATAGGGTAGCTG
>CAZWJM010000007.1:0-43877 GCA_964634435.1 uncultured Oscillospiraceae bacterium
GTGCGCCGCGCTTTCGCTCAAAGCCGGAATATTTCCCGCGCCCGGTGTCCAGCGTTCTTGCGCGGGTGAAAAGGTAAAACCCGCCGCCGTATTTTGTGTTGAGCGCGTCGACAGCGCTTGCCGCCTCGGAGAGTATGGCCTCGTCCTGCGGCGCGGTCTGTGTGTCGTGCTCCTTCAGGTCTGCCAAAATGCCGAACATAAGGTTTTTGCCGCAGTCGCGGTTAGACAGCATAAACTGCTCCAAAAGATGCGCAAAATGCCCGCCGCTCTTCCCATCGGTTAGCAGCGCCGATATAACGCACAGCGTTTTGCCCTCGTCGGGAACGCCGTCGGGAAGCTCCAGCCTCGGCAGTCTGCGCGTCGGCACGGACAGCAAAATGATGTAGTCAACAAAGCTTTTCGTAAGCTCGCTCAGCGGCAGGAGCAGCAGCACGGCCGCGACCGCACTGTGCGATAAAAATGCGCAAAGAAGCGTCAAAATTAGTGTCAGCAGCACGTTTGCACCGATATACGCCGCCGCGCGGCGCTTTTCATCCGGCTCATCAAAAAGCGCATAGCCCACATGCCGTGCGCTCCCCTCGGCGATGCGGCAGTTATCTGCAATTTTGCGTGCAAGCTCGTGCTCGGCTAGGCCCTTTCTGCGGGCAAGATACGCAAGACGCTCGCGGTAAATTGCGCGGCTTTGCTCATCCATGCGCGGGTATATGCCCGCAGGGTCTGCCATGAGGCTTTTCTCGGCTGGGTCTGTGCGTGTTATGACAGAGTGCATGTCAAGCTCAGATACGAGCCTGAGCGACGAAAAAAGCGCGGAGAGCTCATCGGCCGCGCTGTCAAGCTCGCTCGTGTGCATAAGCTTTCGGCAGACCTCGGCAATGGCAGCGATAAGCTCTGCCCTGAGGACACAGGGGATGAGCCGAAGCTCTTTGAGCGGCAGGGGAGACACGCTTTGAAAGCCGCTGAGATACTCGGAGATGCCGTCCTCGCTGAGCCTGCATTCCGCCGCCGTGAGCATACCCCGGCACAGGACGGATATGACGACACCCTCGCTCCCGACGCCAAGGCGTACTCTGCGCGATAGAAGCGATAAAGCCGCCTTTGCCTCGCGCAGGGCAAGATAGCGGTTATCCAGCAGCCACCGGCAGGCCTCGGGCATATCTGCCGCCGTGCCAAAGCGCTTGTCGATAATCGTCCAGGCCGAATTTATGTCCGACACGCTTTTGCAGATCGCTCCGTGCATCGACACCGTGCGTTCACCCTGCGCCCTGCACAGTCGCGCCGCGCTTGCTCCGCGTGCAAAAAGATCGTTTTTCATTTGCTCAATCATACGTTAACTCCCAAACTTGTTGTCATAAATGTCAGTTTTGCCGCAAAAACAAAAATATATTCTGTACAGTAATATTACTTGACACGGCGGGGCGGTCATGCTATACTCTGTAAAGCAAAAAGCATTTACAGGGGAGGTGCGCGCCGTGGACAACAGTGCAGTCATGCGTTCGATGCTGTTTGACTTTTACGGCGAGCTGCTCACGGATAAGCAGCGTGAGTATTTCGACCTCCGCTATAATGAGGATCTTTCGCTTGGCGAGATTGCCGAGCAGAGCGGCATATCGCGCCAGGGCGTGTGGGATATCATCCGCCGGGCCGAGGCCGCAATGACCGATATCGAGGAAAAGACGGGGCTTATCCGCCGCTTTCTCGAGCGTAACGCACAAATTGATGAGCTGGCAGAGCAGTTGAAGGACTTGGGTGCGCCTGAGGAGATACTTCAAAAGCTTGCACGGCTCAAGATATAGGAGGCAGAGAGCATGGCATTTGAATCATTGTCCGACAAGCTGTCCGCTGCCTTTAAGAAGCTGCGCGGCAAGGGCAGACTGACAGCGGCCGACGTCAAGGAAGCCATGAAGGAAGTGCGCATGGCGCTTCTTGAGGCCGACGTCAGCTACAAGGTCGTCAAGGAGTTTACAAAAAGCGTGACTGAGCGCGCATCCGGCGCGGACGTGCTCGAGGCACTTTCCCCGGCACAGCAGGTCATAAAGATAGTCAACGAAGAGCTTGTAAAGCTCATGGGAAGCGAAAATCAGCGCCTTTCCATAGGCTCCAAGTCGCCGAGCGTTGTTATGCTCGTCGGTCTTCAGGGCGCCGGCAAGACGACCAATGGCGCAAAGCTTGCAGCGTATATGCGCAAGCAGGGCAAGCGCCCGCTGCTTGCAGCCTGCGATATCTATCGTCCGGCCGCTATAAAGCAGCTTGAAACTGTCGGCAAGCAGCTTGATATCCCCGTGTTCCAGATGGGCACGACAGACCCTGTCGATATAGCCAAAGCCGCCATCGAGCATGCAAAAAAGCACGGCAACGACCTTGTTTTTCTCGATACGGCCGGCCGCCTGCATATCGATGAGGAGCTTATGCAGGAGCTGCAGAACATCCGCGATGCGGTCGAGCCGAGCGAAATAATGCTCGTGGTCGACGCGATGACGGGTCAGGACGCTGTAAACGCGGCAAATGCCTTTAACGACGCGCTCGGCGTTACGGGCGTCATGCTCACAAAGCTTGACGGTGACGCGCGCGGCGGTGCAGCCCTTTCGATAAAGGCGAGCACGGGCAAGCCCATAAAATTCATCGGCGTCGGCGAAAAGCTTGATCAGATCGAGCCGTTTTATCCCGACCGTATGGCCTCGCGTATCCTCGGCATGGGCGATGTGCTCACGCTTATAGAAAAGGCCGAGCAGAGCTTTGACGAGAAAAAGGCGCTTGAAATGGCCGAGAGGATGAAGGCAAACCGCTTCACGCTTGGCGATTATCTTGAGCAGATGCGCTCGCTCAAGGGCATGGGCGATATAAACGACCTGGCCGGTATGATACCGGGGCTTGACGCGAAGGCGCTCAAGGGCGCAAAGTTCGACGAGAAGAGCATGGCACGCATCGAGGCGATAATCCTTTCGATGACTCCGGCAGAGCGCGATGAGCCCTCAATGCTCAACGCCTCGCGCAAAAAGCGCATCGCAGCCGGAAGCGGCACGTCGGTCGTCGATGTAAACAGGCTTTTAAAGCAGTTTGAAGCCATGCAGGGCATGATGAAGCAGCTTTCGGGCAAGAACATGAAGAAGCTGCAAAAGCGCTTTGGCGGCATGGGCGGAGGCGGCGGCTTCCCCGGCCTTGGCGGACTTAAGTTTTAGCTTACAGCCGCATTGCGGTTTGTAATATGAAGTAATTATATGGAGGTGAAAGATAAATGGTTAAGATCAGACTTCGCAGAATGGGCGCTAAGAAGGCACCTTTCTACCGCATCGTCGTAGCAGATTCCCGCTGCCCCCGTGACGGTCGCTTCATCGAGGAGCTCGGCACTTACGATCCCATGGCAGAGGGCGAGAACGTTAAGATCGATCTCGAGCGCGCAAAGTACTGGATATCCAACGGCGCACAGCCTACCGAAACCGTACGCGGCCTGCTTACCAAAGTCGAGGCCTAACAAGGAGAAGCTACCGGCATGAAAGAACTTTTGACCTATATTGTACAGAGCCTCGTTGAAAAACCCGAAGAGGTTTCTGTGACCGAGCGCGTTCACGGCGGCGAGACCGTATATGAAGTACGCGTAGCTGACGGTGACATGGGCAAGGTCATTGGCCGGCAGGGCAGGATCGTTAAGGAGATCCGTATACTCATGCGGGCTGTCGCCCAGAGAAAGGGCAAGAAAGTCTCAGTCGATATCATGGACTGATAAAAGCAGAACGGAACTATCCCGTTCTGCTTTTTTTATTACATTTCCCTTATTTCATGCCGCACCATTGTTCTGATATAGTGCAAAATATGTGCTGATGGCCATTGTTTCCACCGGCCCGTTGTCATTGTTTTTGACGCGGAACAAATGAACGGAGATTTCACGTATCCGTTTTGCCTTGCATCGTCTGCACGCCACAAAAAAACTTGTTAATGGGCAGCTTGTATGGTAAAATAAACTGCCATAGTAGGAGGTTTATATCCATGCCAAAACAAAAATATATCGAGGCCGGCGAGGTCGTGAACACCCACGGTGTGCGCGGCGAGGTGAAGATACAGGTCTGGCTCGACAGTCCGGAGTTCATGCGCCGATTCAAAACCGTGTATATCGACGATAAGCCCGTGCGCCTTGTCTCCGCGCGCGCCCACAAGGGCTTCCTCATTGCGCTTTTTGACGGCGTTGAGGACATTAATGCCGCAATGAGCCTTAAAAATAAGACCGTTTTTATCGACCGCGATGACGCGCCGCTTAAAAAGGGCGAGTACTTCCTGTGCGATATAATCGGCGCCCGCGTAGTCAACGAGGACGGCAGCGAGGTCGGCGTGCTTGAGGATATCCTCGAAACGCCCGCGTCGAGCATCTATATCGTGCGCGGCGATACCGAGCATATGATCCCCGCCGTGCCGGAATTCATCCTCAACACCGATGCGGAAAACGGCATCATCACCGTGCGCCTGATCGAAGGCATGTGAGAAAGTTATGTTAACCTATGAGAATTGATATAATGACCCTTTTCCCCGAAACGATGAACGCGGTCCTGCACGAAAGCATCATCGGCCGCGCTGCAAAAAAGGGGATAATCGAGATAAACTGCGTGCAAATACGCGACTATACGGAGAATAAGCAGTGCCAGGTGGATGACTATCCGTATGGCGGGGGTTGGGGCTGCGTCATGATGGCGCAGCCGCTCAAATCCTGCCTTGATGATATTATGTCAACCGCACAGGGCAAACGCAGCCGCGTCATCTACATGTCGCCGCAGGGTAAGCCCTATGACCAGGCTACCGCGCGGCGCCTGCGCGATGATTACGACCACCTCGTTTTGGTCTGCGGCCACTATGAGGGCATCGACGAGCGCTTTATTGAGCAGTGCGTCGATGAGGAGATATCGCTGGGCGACTTTGTCCTCACGGGCGGCGAGATAGCGGCGATGGCGGTTGCCGACTCCGTGTGCCGCCTCGTGCCGGGCGTGCTGTCGGACGAGGAGTGCTTCACGGGCGAGAGCCACTGGGATGGCGTGCTCGAGTACCCGCAGTATACGCGCCCCGAGGTGTGGGAGGGCAGGGAAGTGCCCAAGGTGCTCACGGGCGGCGACCATGCGGCGGTCGAGCGCTGGCGGCGCAAAAAAAGCCTTGAGCGCACGATGGATAAGCGCCCGGACATGTTCCAAAGGCTTGAGCTTACGGATAAAACCGACCTCAAGCTCATCGAGGAGATACAAAAAGAGCGCAGCCGCTTAAAGCTTACAAAGCCGATATCCTGCCGTGCGGCGACGGCCGACGACATGGACGATATCATGCTCATCGTGCGCCAGTCGCGCAATTATCTTAAAAAGCACCGCGTCGATCAGTGGCAGGGCGAGTACCCCGCTGAGGGCGATTTTGCGCCCGATATTGATGCCGGACGCTGCTATGTCATGACCTATGGCGGCGCTGTTGCGGGCTTTTTCTGCCTGAGCGCGGATAAGGAAGCTGACCACGACAGCATAACAGACGGCTACTGGCGCGGCGGGGAAGATTACTGCACCCTGCACCGTGCGGCAGTCGCGGCGGAGTATCGCGGCACGGGGCTTAGTAAGCTGCTCATTGGTGAGGTGGAAAGGCTTGCAAATGAGCTCGGACGCGGCAGCATCCGCACGGATACGCACAGGAAAAACAAGGCCATGCAGCGGCTTTTGCGCGAAACGGGCTTTGCCTACCGCGGCAATATGCTCACCTCTGCTGAGCCCGGACATGACCCCGCGCGGCAGTGCTTTGAGAAGATATTGGAGTGAACATGGACTTAACGAACATAAATGACATACGCGCGCTGCTTGAGCGCCACGGCTTCCGCTTTTCGCGCTCGATGGGGCAGAACTTTCTGACCTCGTCCTGGGTGCCGGAGGATATCGCCGAGTCGGCCGAGCTTGACGGTGACACGGGCGTTCTGGAGATAGGCCCCGGCGTCGGCTGCCTGACAGAGCAGCTGTCACTGCGCGCGGGCAAGGTTGTGGCCGTTGAGCTTGACACGGCACTCAGACCCGTCCTGCGCGAGACGCTTTCCGGGCGGGATAATGTCGAAGTCATATTCGATGATGTGCTCAAGCTCGATATTCCCGCGCTTTTGGATGAAAGACTGTCGGGAATGCGACACGTTGTGTGCGCAAACCTGCCGTATAATGTAACAAAGCCGGTGCTGCTCAAGCTGCTGACGAGCCGAGAGTTTGACACGGTGACGGTCATGATCCAGCGCGAGGTCGTGCAGAAGATTTGCTCCGGCGTCGGGGACGCGGGCTACGGCGAATTTTCCGTGCTCGCAAACTGGTATGCCGAGCCCGAGCCGCTTTTCGACGTACCGCCCGACTGCTTCGTGCCGCAGCCGAAGGTGACGTCGACCGTTGTGCGTCTTCGCTGCCGCAAGGCACCTCAAGTGCCGGTCAAAAGCGAAAAAATGCTCCTTCGCGTCGTGCGCGCGGCGTTTGCCCAAAGGCGCAAAACTCTGTCCAACGCGCTCAGCATTTCCTTTGGCGAAATTGGCAAGCAAAATATTGAAAATTGCCTCGCCGAATGCGGTTTTGACCCCCAAATTCGGGGCGAAGCGCTTGCCATTGGTGATTTTGCAAAAATCGCAGACGCTTTTTGCAAGTATTTAGATTAATTTTTGTAGGCAAAATGCATTGATTAAGAAGTATCAAAGATGGTAATCTTAATTGAGGTGTTATTGGTAATAATTTTTATGAAATATGGAGGAACACATCATGAAACTGACCGATAATGTCCACATCCTGAAGTGGGTCGACGAGATGGCCGCACTCACAAAGCCCGAGAAGATCGTTTGGATCGATGGCTCCGAGGAGCAGCTCGAGCAGCTGCGCCACGAGGCAATGGGCACAGGCGAGCTCATTAAGCTCAATGAAGAAAAGCTTCCCGGCTGCTATCTTCACCGTTCGGACGTAAACGACGTCGCGCGTGTTGAGGATCGCACCTTTATATGCTCCAAGACCAAGGAAGACGCGGGCCCGACGAATAACTGGATGGACCCCAAGGAGATGTACGAAAAGCTCTACGGCATATTCGACGGCTCGATGCAGGGCCGCACGATGTACGTCATCCCCTATTCCATGGGTGTTGTCGGCTCAGACTTTGCCAAGTACGGCATCGAGCTTACCGACAGCATTTACGTTGTCGTCTCCATGGCGATAATGACCCGTATAGGCGTTTCCGTTCTCGAGGCTATCGGTGATAAGGCCGACTACATCAAGGGCCTGCACTCCAAGGCTCAGCTCGACCCCGAGAAGAGATACATCGTCCACTTCCCCGAGGATAACACCATCATGTCCGTCAACTCCGGCTACGGCGGCAATGTTCTGCTGGGCAAAAAGTGCTTTGCTCTGCGCATAGCCTCCACCCTCGGCCGCAAGGAGGACTGGATGGCAGAGCATATGCTCATCCTGGGCGTGGAAAATCCGCAGGGCGAGATCCGCTATGTTTGCGGCGCGTTCCCGTCTGCATGCGGCAAAACCAACCTCGCAATGCTCATCCCGCCCGAGGCTTACCGCGAAAAGGGCTGGAAGTGCTGGACGGTCGGCGACGATATCGCATGGCTGCGCATCGGCGCTGACGGCAGACTTTGGGCCGTCAACCCCGAAAACGGCTTCTTCGGCGTCGCACCCGGCACGAGCATGAAGTCCAACCCCAACGCACTTGAGGCCACCAAGAAGAACACCATCTTCACAAACGTCGTCCACAATCTTGACGATAACACCGTCTGGTGGGAGGGTATGGACAAGAACCCGCCCAAGAACGCGGAAAACTGGAAGGGCGAAAAGTGGGACTGCACCGACGGCAGCAAGGGTGCTCACCCGAACTCCCGCTTCACCGCTCCGGCAGTCAACTGCCCCTGCATCAGCCCCGAGTTTGAGGGCAAGGCCGGCGTTCCCATCTCCGCTATCATCTTCGGCGGCCGCAGAGCCAAGACCGCACCCCTGGTCTATCAGTCCCGCGACTGGGATCATGGTGTGTTCGTAGGCTCGATCATGGCAAGCGAGACCACCGCAGCTGCAACCGGCAAGGTCGGCGTCGTAAGACGTGACCCCATGGCAATGCGTCCCTTCTGCGGCTACAATATGGGCGACTACTGGCAGCATTGGCTCGACATGGGCACGAAGCTGTCCAATCCCCCGAAAATCTTCAACGTCAACTGGTTCCGCACCGATGACGAGGGCAACTTCCAGTGGCCCGGCTTTGGCGATAACCTGCGCGTCGTCGAGTGGATACTCGGCCGCTGCTTCGGCGAGACCGACGCTGTTGAAACTGAGCTCGGCTTCGAGCCGCGTCCGGAGGACATTAACCTTGAGGGCGTCGATGTGAGCATCGACACTGTTAAGGACATCCTCGGCGTTGATAAGGCACTCTGGCTTGAGGAGTGCGAGGGCATCCGCGAGTATTACGCACAGTTTGGCGACAGACTGCCCAAGAAGCTCGCTGAGGAACTCGATGCGCTCGAGGCGAGACTTAAAAAGTAAAAACTCGCGCGACTTTGAGCGCGCGAAAGCATAGAAAGGATGATTTTCCAATGAGCAAGAAGTATGTATATCTGTTTTCCGAAGGCAACGCAAAGATGCGTGAGCTGCTCGGCGGCAAGGGCGCAAACCTGGCCGAGATGACCAACATCGGTCTTCCCGTACCCCAGGGCTTCACCATAACCACCGAGGCATGCACGCAGTATTACGAAGACGGCCAGAAGATCAATGATGAGATCATGGCTGAGATCATGGAATATGTCGAGAAGATGGAAGGCATCACCGGCAAGAAGTTCGGCGATCTTGAAAACCCCCTCCTCGTATCCGTTCGCTCCGGCGCACGTGCATCCATGCCCGGCATGATGGACACCATCCTCAACCTCGGTCTGAACGAGGAAGTCGTCGAAGTAATGGCCAAGAAGTCCAACAACCCCCGCTGGGCATGGGACTGCTACCGTCGCTTCATCCAGATGTACTCCGACGTCGTTATGGAAGTCGGCAAGAAATACTTCGAGCAGCTCATTGATGAGATGAAGGAAGCCCGCGGCGTAACTCAGGACGTTGACCTGACCGCTGACGACCTCAAGGAGCTGGCAGGCAAGTTCAAGGCCGAGTACAAGGCCAAGATCGGCGTCGATTTCCCGACCGATCCCAAGGAGCAGCTCATGGGCGCTATCAAGGCAGTCTTCCGCAGCTGGGATAACCCCCGCGCGAATGTCTACCGCCGCGATAACGACATCCCCTACAGCTGGGGCACCGCTGTCAACGTTCAGATGATGGCATTCGGCAACATGGGCGACGACTGCGGCACCGGCGTTGCATTCACCCGCGACCCCGCCACCGGCGAGAAGAAGCTCATGGGCGAGTTCCTGACCAACGCACAGGGCGAAGACGTCGTTGCAGGCGTCCGCACCCCGATGCCCATCGCTCAGATGGCAGAGAAGTTCCCCGAGGCATTTGCCCAGTTCGAGAATGTCTGCCAGACCCTCGAAAATCACTACCGTGACATGCAGGACATGGAGTTCACCGTCGAAAACGGCAAGCTCTACATGCTCCAGACCCGTAACGGCAAGCGCACCGCTCAGGCCGCGCTCAAGATCGCTTGCGACCTCGTCGACGAGGGCATGATAAGCGAGAAGGAAGCCGTCGCGATGATAGATCCGAGAAACCTCGACACCCTGCTGCACCCCCAGTTCGACGCTGCCGTCCTCAAGGCTGCAACTCCGATGGGCAAGGGCCTGGGTGCATCCCCCGGCGCTGCATGCGGCAAGGCCGTCTTTACCGCTGAGGACGCAAAGGCATGGAACGAGCGCGGCGAGAAGGTCGTTCTCGTCCGTCTCGAGACCTCTCCCGAGGATATCGAAGGCATGAAGGCCGCACAGGGCATCCTGACCGTTCGCGGCGGCATGACCAGCCATGCAGCAGTCGTTGCCCGCGGCATGGGCAAGTGCTGTGTCTCCGGCTGCGGCGAGATCAAGATGGACGAGGAGAACAAGAAGTTCACCCTCGGCGGCAAGGCCTACAACGAAGGCGACTTCATCTCCATCGACGGCTCCACCGGCAACATCTATGACGGCATCATCCCCACTGTCGACGCATCCATCGCGGGCGAGTTCGGCCGCATCATGGCATGGGCTGACAAGTACCGCCGCCTGCAGGTCCGCACCAATGCCGACACTCCGTATGACGCACGCAAGGCACGCGAGCTTGGCGCACAGGGCATCGGCCTGACCCGTACCGAGCATATGTTCTTCGACAGCGACCGTATCGCCGCATTCCGCGAGATGATCTGCGCAGACACGCTTGAAGAGCGCGTTGCAGCTCTTGCAAAGATCGAGCCCATGCAGCAGAGCGACTTCGAGGGCATCTACGAGGCAATGGAAGGCTGCCCGGTCACCATCCGCTTCCTCGATCCTCCCCTCCACGAGTTCGTTCCCACTGAGGAGGCCGATATTGAGGCACTGGCTAAGGCACAGGGCAAGACCGTTGACGCTATCAAGGCGCTCATCGCATCCCTGCACGAGTTCAACCCCATGATGGGTCACCGTGGCTGCCGCCTGGCTGTCACCTATCCCGAGATCGCCGCGATGCAGACCCGTGCTGTCATCCGCGCCGCAATAAACGTCCAGAAGCGCCATCCCGAGTGGAACATGGTTCCCGAAATCATGATCCCGTTGGTCGGCGAAGTCAAGGAGCTCAAGTACGTCAAGGACGTCGTCGTCAAGAATGCAGACGAGCTCATCGCCGAGAGCGGCCTTGAGATGAAGTACCTCGTCGGCACGATGATCGAGATCCCGCGCGCCGCTCTGACCGCGGACGACATTGCCAAGGAAGCAGAGTTCTTCTCCTTCGGCACCAACGACCTGACCCAGATGACCTTCGGCTTCAGCCGTGATGACGCCGGCAAGTTCCTCGGCGCATACTACGACAAGAAGATCTACGAAAACGACCCGTTTGCAAAGCTCGACCAGACCGGCGTCGGCAAGCTTGTCGAGATGGCATGCCGCCTCGGCCGCGCCACCCGTCCCGAGCTGCACCTGGGCATCTGCGGCGAGCACGGCGGTGACCCCAGCTCCGTCGAGTTCTGCCACAAGGTCGGCCTGGACTATGTCTCCTGCAGCCCCTTCCGCGTTCCCATCGCCCGCCTCGCAGCCGCACAGGCAGCTATCAAGGGCGAGTAAGTCCGCATAGCCGGCAATAATAAAACCAATGCAGCCGCACAGTTAAACAAACTGTGCGGCTGTTTTTGCGTATAAGAAAAGCGCACTGCAAACGCAGTGCGCTTGATATTTGCAATTAGTTGAAGAGGAATCCAAAGATCTTGTCAATGATCTCTTCGAACTCGTTCTGTGCGCCGGGCTCGTTACCAATGATGATTTTCTTGATGAAATCGTAAAGGTCTTTCATGGTGTTTCTCCTTCCTTTAGATTTCTCCTTACTCCGACAATATACTATCATGCCTGTCGAAGTATGTCAATAGACATTTGTTCAGATATGATTCATGGAGAGGGGCACGAAAAAGCGCACTGCAAACGCAGTGCGCTTAAACTTGTTCAATTGATTACTTGAACCAAGTGTTTACGAAATCTTCGAACTCCTGGAACTCATTGTTTGCGCCCGGCTCGAAGTGGCAGATGAGATCCTTCAGCTTACCGTACAGACCCATTGTGTTTTCTCCTTCCTATAGATTTGACTATTTCCGAGGCCTATACTAACATAGGGGTCGAAGTATGTCAATATACAACTTGCCACTCAAAAGTACAGTTCTAAATTTTTGTGATTATTCGACAGATTTCGCAGCTCTGTTTTGTATAACCTGCCCAAAGATGTCGAAAGATTAACGAATCGACTACAAACAAGAAAAAGCACCCCTTCTCAGGGGTGCTTTTCATTTCAAATTGAGGATTACTTGCCAGCGATAAGATCACCAATCGCGGTGAACATCTCTGCAGCCTTTTCGCTCCAACCCCACTGAGTGTGAAGAGCGGCCAGCCAGTAGAACAGATTTTCCATAGTTAATTATTCTCCCTTCCTAAAATTAAATTGACTATTTCCACTTACATGTTAGCATGGGCGGCTAAAGGAAGTCAATATACAGATTGGTGAAAATTGTTGAAGTTTACCGAAATGTGTTGCAAATTGGATACAAGATAGCACAAAACGGCTGATTTCGGTCACATTTGCGTGCAATGTTGTGAAAACCGTGACGAATGGCGGCATGAAAAAAGCACCGCTCAAGGCGATGCTTTAGTCGTAAGATTCGATTACATGGGCATGATGGGCTTGAAGAACTTATCAAGAACCTCGAATTCGTCGTCTGCCTGATGCTCGAAGTGGAGAATTATCTCTCTGATTGCAGAATAGATCATGGTGTTACTTCCTTCCTTAAATTTTAAAGTTTTGTAATGACTATTTCCATGGTGATAATAACATTTAAAAACCCAAAAGTCAAGAGAAAATACTTTAAAAACTAAAGAAAATGTCACAACGCGCGATTTTTAAACATTCCTGCCCGCTTTGTCGCAAAAATGGGCGAGGAAATAGGCCTTCCCTTTGAAGTCGGTGCGTCAAGAAAACATGCCGGTGGCACATTTTTAGCATCCGACCGCAGGAGCTGTGCTCCGAGGAGGGAACTCAAGTAACCACTGCTTCTTTGCCTCACCTGTGCAAGGGGAGGTGGGTGAGCTTGCGAACCCGGAGGGGTTGTAACCTGCACCTCTGTTTTGCTGCTGACCAAAAACTTTGCACTGGTAACAACCCCTCAGTCAGCTTGCGCTGACAGCTCCCCTTACACAGTGGAGCCAAGGGCAAAACCATTACTCAGCAGCATTGATTTCGGCTGCACTGTGTAGGGAATGGGTTTACCCATTCCGCATCCCACGCCTACCGACGAAGTTATTACAAGCGGAACAGGTGAACCTGTTCCCTACAATTGTTCTAATTTAGTGCAAAGCAAGCTTCAACCTTTCGGGCGGGGCAAGCCCCGCCCCTACAAGGGCTGTCGGTAGTTTCCGGTCGGGCAACGGCAATTACTGCTTGCAGGATTTAAATGCGAAATGCCCGCCACGGCGAGTGGCCGGGTCAAGACCCGCCCCTACAAGGGTGCAGACGAGCGCAATAAGTGGCTGCAAGCTATCACGCCGACGATTTTTCGCCCAAACAAAAACAGGAGCAGGCTATGCTGCTCCTGTTTCGCGTGTTTAGATGTTCCAGGTCTCTGCGCCTTCTTCGAGGATCTCGCCGTTATTGTACGCCTCGATGATCTTCTGAATGGCGTGGTCGGCAAACACCGTGCTTATCTTGTCCTCGGTGGCCTCGGGCCATTCCTCGTCAGTCAGCTCGGGTATCTGCTCGATGTTGCGCATCTGATTGACGGCCTTGCGCCAACGATTCTGATTCTCGACCGTGTGACGCACGAGGCGGTCATCGGGGGCCAGCTCCGACAGGTCAAGCTTGCCGTTTACGCGGTCGATGACTATCGTGCCGTGGCCGTTTTCCTCTTTGCCGTTGGGGAAATACCAGTAGACGAGCTGCTGGTCAGATTCTTCTTTGAGCTTGAATGTTACCATATTTCCTTCTCCGTTGCTATAATTTTAGTCAATGCAATAATTATAGCACAGTGTCGGACAAATTTCAATCAATATGAATGATGCTTTCCATAAGCTCCTTGGCACTGACGTTGGGATTGTGGTAATGCTCGCGCTTTACGGACTTCTGCGTCAGGGTGATGGCCTCGTTGGGGCAGTATTGCAGGCAGCTCAGACAGCCGATGCAGTTTGTGCCGAACTGCGGCTTGCCGTCGACGATGCGGATGTTTCCGCGCGGGCATAGCTTCGCGCACTGGCCGCAGCCGACGCATGCGTCTGTCACGTCAAACTGCTTGGCCTTGAGCTCGGCAAGCTTCGGCCACACGCTGCTCTCAAGCGCGTTGAGCGCCATTTTCGGCGGAGCTTTCCTGCTCTTTTCACCTGCGAGGATGGACTCTACAAGCTTCTTTGCCATGCGCTCAGAGCGCTTCTGCGCCATCGCAGGGGTGACAGGCGGCAGCATCAGCGTGTGCGGGAACAGCCAAATGCACGAGCACTGGTGCGACAGACCCTTCCACAGGTCGAGCTTAAAGAGCTTGTCGATCTTATGCAGGCCGCAGCCGAGGTAGCCGGCGTACTGGCCGACGGCAAAGGTGTACGCGGCAGGGGAGACGCGGATGGACTTGAGGTACTCCTCAACGTCGCCGGGCAGACCGCCGCCATAGCAGGGCACGATGAAGCCCACGCGCTCGGCGTCGCGCACGTCGGTCCTGACAGGGGCCTTGCGCATCATGATGATGTCCGTGTCGTGCAGGCCGGCAGCGATGTTCTTGGCAAGGTCCAGGCAGTTGCCCGAGCCCGAGTAGCAGAATATTACGTTTTTGCTCATGATAAATGCTCCTTCACTTTATGTTTTGGGACTATTGTACTACAAAGAAATTAGTGATACAATAGTACCGTTAGCAAATAGTACAAAGGAGCAAATAATGTATCACATAAAGCAGCATAAGCGCGCGATAGGCTCGGTTGAGCTCATATGCAGCGGACTACAGGCGTGCTTAAAGGAAAAAAGCTTTGAAAATATCACGATATCCGACCTCCAGCGCGCCTCGGGCGTGAGCCGCTCGACGTTTTACCGCAACTTCGACCGCATGGAGGATGTCCTCGCCCTGATGTGCGACAGGGTGTTCGAGGAGGCGTTCGGCTCGGATTACGACAATCTGAGCGAGGCCGTGTTCACGACGTGGTTCCGGCACGCAGACCTTATCGAGACCGTTGTCGACATTAAGCGAAGCGACATGCTCTATGACAGCCTGCGCCGCTGCGCCGCCAATGCCGATATCGGCTTTGAGCTGATTGCGGACACGGCGATGTTCAGCTATTTCGTCTCCATCATTGCCTCAGCCATGATGGGCATCATGGTCACATGGGTCGAGCGCGGCAAGCGCGAGAGCGAGGAGGAGCTAAAGCAGATGATAATCTGCTGCTTCACGGCTATGAAGCTCATCGGCCTTGAATAAAAGAAAAAGCAGAGTGGTGAAACCACTCTGCTTTTAAAATTTGTGTTTACTTTGCGTACTCGACGGCCTTGGTCTCGCGCAGGACGTGGACCTTTATCTGTCCGGGGTAGGTGAGCTCTTCCTCGATCTTCTTTGCGATATCGCGGGCAAGCAGCACCATCTGATCCTCGGATACGTCCTCGGGCTTGACCATTACGCGGATCTCGCGTCCGGCCTGGATAGCGTAGCTTCCTGCGATGCCGGGGAAGCTCTTGGATATCTCCTCAAGCTTTTCAAGGCGCTTGACGTAGTTTTCGATATTCTCGCGGCGGGCGCCGGGGCGGGATGCGGATATCGCGTCAGCGGCCTGAACGATGCAGGCAACGACCGTGCGCGGCTCAACATCGCCGTGGTGCGCCTCGATAGCGTGGATAACGGCCTCGTTTTCCTTGTACTTCTTGCAGATATCAACGCCGATGGAGACGTGGCTGCCCTCGACCTCATGGTCGATGGCCTTGCCGATATCGTGCAGAAGACCTGCGCGCTTTGCGGTGTTAACGTCAACGCCGAGCTCCGCTGCGATAAGGCCGGAAATGTGCGACACTTCGATCGAGTGCTGCAGGACGTTCTGACCATAGCTCGTGCGGTACTTCATGCGACCCAGGAGCTTGACTATCTCCTGATTTACGCCGTGGATGTTCGTTTCGAACACTGCGCGCTCGCCCTCGGAGCGGATAGTCGCGTTGACTTCCTTCTGCGCCTTGGCGACCATCTCTTCGATGCGCGCCGGGTGGATGCGGCCGTCGGCGATGAGCTTTTCGAGCGCAAGACGTGCAACCTCGCGGCGCACAGGGTCAAAGCTCGACACGGTTATCGCCTCAGGCGTGTCGTCAATGATAAGATCGCAGCCGGTGAGCGTTTCGATGCTGCGGATGTTGCGGCCTTCGCGGCCGATGATGCGTCCCTTCATCTCGTCGTTGGGGAGAGGTACGACGGATACTGTGACTTCGCTTGCATGGTCTGCCGCACAGCGCTGGATGGCCGTCACGATGATCTCTCTCGCGCGCTCCTCGGCCTCGTCCTTATACTGTGCTTCGATTTCCTTGACCTTGACGGCCATTTCATGCGTGACCTCGTCCTTGAGGGCGTTGATCATGTAAGCCTTGGCTTCCTCGACCGTATAGCCGGACACCTTTTCGAGCATTTCGAGCTGGCTCTTCTTAATAAGTGCGATCTCCTGCTGCTGTGCTTCCGCATCGGCTATTTTGCGGGCAAGAGTCTCATTCTTGCGCTCGATGGCGTCTGTCTTTCTGTCAAGGTTCTCTTCTTTTTGCTGAAGTCTTCTTTCCTGCTTCTGCAGGTCGGCACGGCGTGCCTTTTCCTCGCGCTCGAACTCCGAGCGGTTTTTGTGTATTTCTTCCTTTGCCTCGACGAGAGCTTCACGTTTCTTGCTCTCGGCGCTTTTTATGGCGTCGTTCAATATTCTCTTTGCTTCATCTTCTGCACTGGATATCTCACGCTCGGCGACCTTCTTCCTGTAAGTCATGCCAAGAATAAATCCTATAACACAAAAAGCAACGATCAAAATGATTGCTAACCATAATTTCATAGAAAGTAAACACACCTCCATTCTTTAAGAATTTTGCGGTGGTTTAAAAGATTGCTGGGGTGAATCTAATAAGGTAAGACGGCACATCAAGCGTAAACCGTCCGTAAAATTGAAACTAATATTCATCCTGCGCCTCCCCAGGCGCATCTTAAATATTATCCGATTTATTTTATCCCCAAACCCGCGTTATGTCAAGCTTCCGCGCCGATATATATTAATTTTTTTGAACACTTGGCCATGCCTTGTGGACAAGAGCGGGCAATTTATATATAATAATATCGCTTTTGTATCAGGAGGCTTACCGTGCGTTTGACGTTTGTTTTTCCCATACTCATAATGCTTTTTATAGCGCTGTTTTTCTTCGGCTGCCCGTCGCCCGCGGCGGCGCGGCTCGAGGATAATGACAGCCACATATACACCCGGCGCGACAGGCTCGCCCTGGGGATAATAGTCCTTGTATACGCTGCTTGTGCGTTCCTTGGCCTTGGCGATACGTCCGCGCCGCAGTCATATCACGAGTTTCAAAGCGGTGAGTGCGCGGTCATTGACCTCGGAAGTGAGCAGACGATAGATGAGCTCATGCTCTACTGCGACTTAAACACCGGCTCATACAGGATAGAAACGTCGCTTGACGGCCAAATATGGCAGGACGCGGCGAGCTTTGAGCAGAGCTATGTTGCGCTGTTTAAGTGGAACAGTGCCGAGTTTAATGACGGGGCCGATACACGCGCACGATACATTCGCCTCACGGCGGCGGGCAATGTGCGCCTTGGCGAGGCGGCCGTCAGGTGCGGCGATGAGCTGTACGGAGTGTGCAGCACTGCACCCGAAATTTTTGACGAGCAGGACTGCGTACCATTTGAGCAGCATTTTTTAAACAGCTCGTACTTTGACGAGATATACCACGCGCGCACGGCCTATGAGCACCTTGAGGGCGTCTCGCCATATGAGATATCCCATCCGCCGCTCGGCAAGCTCATCATCGCCATCGGCATCGAGCTTTTCGGCATGACGCCGTTCGGCTGGCGCTTTTCGGGCACGCTGTTTGGCGTTTTGATGCTGCCTGTTATGTACGCGCTGTTAAAGCGCATGTTCGGCGCTTTCGAGATCTGCGCCTGCGGCACGGCTATATTCGCGTTTGACTTCATGCACTTTACGCAGACGCGCATCGCAACGATCGACACCTATGCAGTGTTCTTCATCCTGCTGATGTATCTGCTGATGTACCTTTACATTACAGGCGGCAGGACGCGCGACCTTGCGCTCTCGGGTCTGTTTTTCGGCATAGGCGCTGCATGCAAATGGACCTGCTTTTACGCGGGCGCGGGGCTTGCCGTCATATGGCTTATCCACTGGATACGCAATTTTAAGCTCCGTGCGTTTATTAAAAACTGCCTGCAATGCCTCGTTTTCTTCGTCATCGTTCCGGCGGCGGTGTATTACATGAGCTATTACCCCTACGGTCAGGCGGCGGGGCTTGACGGTGTGGGCATGTATTTTACGGCCGATTACGCCAATATCGTTCTGGACAATCAGAAGTTCATGTTCTCCTACCACTCGGGCGTTCACTCCGAGCATCCCTACTCCTCACGCTGGTGGCAGTGGATAATAGACGAGCGGCCGATACTGTATTACCTCAAATACTATGACGACGGCACGCGCTCGTCCTTCGGAGCATTTTTGAATCCCGTGCTGTGCTGGGCGGGGCTTATCGCCATCGTCTGCTGCATTTTCTACGCCATAAAGCGGCGGGATACTGTGTCGGGCTTTATCGTCATCGGCTACCTTGCCCAGCTTCTGCCCTGGGTGTTCATAACGCGCACGACGTTTGAGTATCACTATTTCCCTTCGTCGGTGTTTCTCGTTTTGGCCATCTGCCGCGTGTTCGATATCCTGCGGCAAAACGTGCGCGGCTGGAGGTTCAACGTCTACGGCCTTACGGGATTGAGCCTTGCGCTGTTTATTGCGTTCTACCCCGTGCTGTCGGGCATGAGGGTCAACTCCACCCTAGCGACGAATCTGCTCAAGTGGCTCCCGAATTGGCCATTTTAGTCTTGTAATTATATCAAATTAATGAGATAATGATTTGAAATATGTTTTTCCGGAGGATAATAATATGATCGCATTAGGCTCTGACCACGGCGGCTGGGCGCTCAAGCAGGAAGTTATAAAGCACCTTGAGTCCCGCGGCCTTGAATACAAGGACTTTGGCACTTACTCCGAGGATAGCTGCGACTATCCCGTCTACGGCAAGGCGGTCGCCCATGCTGTGGCAGACGGCGAGTGCGAAAAGGGCATAATCATCTGCGGTACGGGCATCGGCATATCCATCACGGCAAACAAGGTGCGCGGCGTGCGCGCTGCGCTGTGCGGCGACTGCTTCTCGGTCGAGATGACGAGACTGCATAACGACGCGAACATCCTTGCAATGGGCGCGCGCGTTGTCGGCCCCGGCCTTGCACTGAAGATAGTCGACACGTTTTTGGACACGCCCTTTTCCGGCGATGAGCGCCATGTGCGCCGCATAAATCAGATCGAGGACTGATATAATTGGCAAATAACTCTGAGTTTTACCGTGGAAAAAGCAAAAAGAAGCTGGCTCCGGCGCTTATAGTCACGGTCATCGTGCTGGCGGTCATAGCCTTCATCGTTTTGCTGTTTTACGGTCTGCAAAAGTATATAGTGGTCACAAATGACGGCCTGCATCTTGAGATACCGTTTTTGCAGGAGGACGGCGCGCAGACAATACAAAATGACGACGGCGTCGTTGTGCAGAGCTTCGAGCCTGTGAATGCCGAGCTTGAGATAGGCCAGGCAGATTACTCGAACATAAAGGCAACGGCGGGCGAGGGCCTTGAGCCTGTAAAGCTCGTGTATGTCCCGGCATCGTCTGTAAACGAGTCCGGCATCGAGTCCTGCCTTGCAAAAAGCGAGAAGGCAAACGGCGTCCTGCTCGACGTAAAAACCGTGACGGGCATGCTCGTCTGGGCCTCGGACGTGGACGTTGCCAAGGGCTACGGAACGACCGGCACTGTTGACTTAAAGTCCATCGTCTCCGACCTTAAAGAGCGGGAAATGTACGTTGCTGTGCGCCTGTGCTGCTTTGTGGATAACACGCTTGCCTCGCGCTACACGCAGCTTGCCCTGCGCACGACAGACGGCAGCGCTTATTCCGACGATAACGGTGCGTGGCTCGACCCGACGCACGCCGTTGTAAAAAGCTACATTGCCGGCTTGTGCAGCGAGCTTTCCAAGATGGGCGTTGACGAGATAGTGCTGCTGGGTATGCGCCTGCCCAATGTCGCGGGGCTGGAGTTTGCGTTTTCCTCGACCTCGGCCGTGAAGCCGACGCCGGTGACTGCGGTTTCGGGCTTTGGCATAAGCGTGACGCGCGCGATGCGCAGTGCCTCGGCAAAGCTCTCCGTCCAGCTTACAAGCAGCGCGGCGCTGCAGTCGGGTACCGACAGCGTGACCGGCCAGGACGCGCAGGTGATGTTTAAAATATTCGAGCGCGTGTATTATCAGACCGATTCGGACAGTGCAGCCTCCGCCGTGTCGATGGCGCAGCAGTTTGTGCAGCTTGGCGATGCAAAGCAGCGCCTTGTGCCCATGTGCTATGACGGCGCCCCCTCGACCTCCTGCTGGGTGCTTTTGTCCTGACAAAATAAAAAAATAACCTCCGCACAGCAGTGCGGAGGTTTTAATTTTATCAGTATTGCAGGAAGTTCTGCCGCGGCTTCGGGCGATATTTTACGCCGGAGACGAGGCCGACGGCCGCGTACATCGCAACGATCGACGAGCCGCCATAGCTGAAAAACGGAAGCGTGATGCCGATGACGGGGGTTATGCCGATGCACATGCCGATGTTTATAAACGTCTGGAACGCAAGCGCCGTGGCAACGCCGAAGCAGATGAGCATTCCGAAGCCGCTGCCCGAGCGTGCGCCGATGACGCAGCAGCGGATGATGATCACAGCAAGCAGCACGATGATGATAATGCACGCTATCATGCCCAGCTCCTCGCCGATGGAGGCGAAGATGCAGTCGGTGTGGCGCGCGTTATAGCTCGACTGCGAGAAGCTTCCCTGACCAAAGCCCACGCCCGTCCAGCGGCCGGAGGCAAGCGCATTCTTACACAGATTTGTCTGCCAGGTTATGCCCTGACCCGTGGGGTCGACAACGTCGGGGATATACGGCGCGAGGATGCGGTTTTTCTGATACTCCTTCAAAACGAAGTTCCACACGAGCGGGATCATCGCCGCCGCGCCCGCCGCCGCGATAGCCAGCCAATACCCCGCAACGCCCGCGCACACGAGCATGACGATGAATATGGCAAGGAAAATAAGCGCACTGCCGAGGTCGTTCGTGACGACAAACAGCAGACCGAAATACAGCGCCCAGTGCAGCACGAGCTTGACGAGGCTGGGGAAGCGGTTTAACGTGTGCTCCTCGCGATAGCGCGACATCTGCTTTGCAAGCAGGACGATGAATATGACCTTGACTATTTCCGACGGCTGAACGCCGATGCCGAAGAAGCGGTACCATGCCCTCGAGCCGACATCGTCGCCGTAGCCGAAAAAGATAAGGCCGCAGATGAACAGGACGTTGAATATCGTCAGATACACCCACTTGTCCGCAATAAGGTCAGGGTCAATGACCGTGAACACGAAAAACGCGGCAATGCCCAAAAGCATTGCAAACGCCTGAACAAAAACGTACTTTGCCCAGCCCGCTTCGCGCGTGATACTGTATATCATCACGATGCCGAAGAGCGTGCAGATAGTGCAGACGACGAGCAGGAACATATCCGCCCGTTTGAAAAAGTCTTTAAATTTTATCGATTTGATATTTATTGCCCACGCCGCCCTTCAATAATGCTCTATTTCACAAATTATCGCCTTTTGATGCCAAACATTTTAGCATATTATTGCCCTTTACGCAATGAGGTATCTTGTGGTATAATTCAAATTCAGAAAAAGTTTAAAAATGAGGTGAGGTAAATTGCAGACTTATATAAGCCGCTCCGAGGCGGAGACTGAGGCAATAGGCGAGCAGTTTGCCAAATCTGTCGCCGACGGCACGGTTATCGCAATGTATGGCGACCTTGGCGCAGGCAAGACGGCCTTTGTGCGCGGTATGGCGCGCGGAATGGGGCTAAGCTGCCGCGTGTCGAGCCCGACGTTTACGATAGTCAACGAATATATCGGCCCGCGCGAGCTTATCCACTTTGACATGTACAGGCTTGAAAGTGCCGATGAGCTGTTCGATATCGGTTGGGAGGATTATCTCCGCCGCGGCGCTGTGTGCGCTGTCGAATGGAGCGAAAAGGTCGAGGATGCGTTTTTCGGTGATGAGACCGTTCTGCGCATTGAAAAGCTCGGCGATAACGAGAGAAGGATAACCATCGAGGAGGGAAAGGAAACATGCTGACACTTGCAATAGAGGCGTCCGCCAAGGCGGCCTCGGCCGCGCTTATGGATGGGCAGCAGCTTATCGCGCAGTACAGTCAGTGCAGCGGCCTTACTCACAGCCGCACGCTCCTGCCGATGATCGATGATATGCTTAAAAATACTGAACATACGATTGCCGACGTTCAGCTTATTGCCGTTTCCCACGGGCCGGGCTCGTTTACGGGCATCAGGATAGGTGTTTCCACCGTCAAGGGTCTTGCGTGGGCGGCGGATAAGGCCTGCGTCGGCGTTTCCACGCTTGAGGCGATGGCGTGGCACGGCCTTGCGGCAGGCGGGGTGGTGTGCCCTGTGATGGATGCCCGCCGCAGCCAGGTGTATAATGCGCTGTTTGAGATCAAGGACGGCAAGGTGTGCAGGCTCTGCCCCGACCGTGCGATAGCGCTCAGCGAGCTTGCCGAAGAAATTCGCGGCAGGGATGTTTTCCTCGTCGGCGACGGTGCGGAGCTTACGCTCGGCTTTATGAAAAACGCCGGCATCGAATGCCGCATAGCCCCGTCAAATCTTTTGTACCAAAGCGCATGGGGCGTCGGCATGACCGCCATGGACAAGCCCGCAGGCTCGGCCGATGACCTTCTGCCGGTGTACCTGCGCCTGAGCCAGGCCGAGCGCGAGCGTCAGGAGCGCATGGCAAACAATAAATAAGTATAGAAACCGGACTTCCGGTGTATATAAATAGGCCTCGCCACGGCGGGGCGGACTAAAAAGGAGAATTATAATGAGCAAGGTCTGTGTATTCGATCATCCTCTTATCCAGCACAAGCTGTCCATCCTCAGAGACAAGAAAACCTCCGTCAAGGAGTTCAGAGAGCTCGTTTCCGAGATAGCAATGCTTATGTGCTATGAAGCAACGCGCGATCTTCCCCTCGAGGATGTCGAGGTCGAAACTCCCGTGGCAAAGGCAACCGTTAAGCGCATCGCGGGTAAGAAGCTGGCCATCGTGCCCATCCTGCGTGCAGGTCTCGGCATGGTCGACGGTATGGTTAGCATGATGCCTAACGTCAAGGTCGGACACATCGGCCTGTTCCGTGACCCGGAGACGCTTGAGCCTGTGAAGTACTACTTCAAGATGCCGCCCGATATCGAGGAGCGCGACGTTATCGTTGTCGACCCCATGCTCGCGACCGGCGGCTCGGCTTCGGCTGCAATAAAGTTCCTCAAGGACGATGGCGTAAAGCACATTAAGCTCATGTGCATCATCGGCGCACCCGAAGGCGTCGAGCGTATGCAGGCAGACCATCCCGACGTTGACATCTTCGTCGCTGCACTGGATGAGCGTCTGAACGAGCACGGCTACATCGTTCCCGGCCTCGGCGACGCAGGCGACCGTATCTTCGGCACAAAGTAATTGCATATTAAAAAATCCCGTCCACCGGACGGGATTTTTTGCGTTAAAAATTATTCTTTTTCTTTTGACGAGATGTTCACCGCGGCGTAGGAAACGCCCAAAAGGATGAAGTAGGCAAACAGGTCGCGCGGGTAAAACCAAATGTACTCAACCACGCAGGCAAACGCGATGCCGACAAATGCCGCGGCGCAGGCGATGAGCGTAAAATACACGGTGCCTGATGCTCTGCGGCTTTCGATGAGGCAGTTTTTGATGTTGCGCAGTATCATCCAAATAAACGACACAAAGCCGAGCACACCAAGCTCAACTATAAGCTCAAAATACTGCGACTGCGTGTGGTACGCGCCCTCTATGATGCTCACGCGGCCATAGCGCGGATACAGGCGCGCAAATGATTCCGGCCCGAGGCCGATGCCGGTCACGCCGTAGTCCTTCATGAGATAGCCGACACCCTTCCACAGATACAGACGGTGCTGGGCCGAGGTGTCGACATAGCCGCTGCCGATGAAGCTTGTGATGAAGCTTGTCAGGCGCGTGAACACGCTTGACGGCAGCAGTGGAAGCGCCACGACGGCAAGCACGATCAAAACGGGGATGAGCTTTTTGTTCCTGAGCCAGACGTAGACGAAAACTGCCAGCATCATAGATATCCAGCCCGAGCGGGAGTAGGTCATTATAAGCGCAACGGCCGGTACCGCAAGCCCGAGCAGCAGAAGGATGGAGACTGCGCCGTTTTTCCGCGAGGCTGCAAACGCCGCGCACAGCGGCAGGAACAGCACAAGGTATTCGGCGTAGTTATTCGGGTTATCAAGCGTCGAGGTGACGCGGCTGGGAACGCCGGCGTTTATCGTGAGGTCTGTAAACAGCTCGTTTACGACGACAAGGCCGAGGGCGCGCTGCAATATGGCGTACACAGCAGTTAAGAATACCGACAGATAGATAAAGCCCAAAAACCGCGACAGACGTTTTTGATCGGTTATATCCGCTGCGATGATATACGTCAGGATAAGCGCCGTTACGAAAAACGAAAGCACCCTCAGGCTGTCGCCTCTTGCCTGCGAGAACAGCAGGCTCAAGACCAGCGCCATCGCAAACAGCAAAAACGGGAAGCCGAGCTTTTCCGGATATATAAGCTCGCGCCGATGAGCGCCCGCGAGGATGAGATAAAGCAGCAAAAATGCCACCGCCGCGATGAGCGCGTAGGCGTTATTCCAGCTCTCGTGCGGAACGACGAACATGAGGCAAATGAAAGCTCCGAAGAGATATTCAAAGCTCAGCAGCTTCGAGCCGCGCACAAGGCGCAGTATGAGGCTCGACTCTGCCGCCGGTGCAAGGGCACGGCATATAGCCGAAACTATGCGGCAAAACAGGTTGAGCACCGCGCGAACGATGCGCGAAAACAGCGATGCCTCGTAAAGCTCCTGCAGCCTGTCGCGCCGCCTTAAAAGCTTAACGATAGCAAGGTCATCGTAAGCACGGCGAAACGGCCGCCATATTTTCCGGAACAGGGCAAATATAACGCTGTGCGTCCATATGTTATAAAAGGTGTTCAGTATAGCTCCGTACTGCAAAAGCCGCTCACCTCCTTCGTGAAGATATCAGCTCCCATCAGCCTATAGCTTCAAGCGCGGATATCTTACCGTACAGCGCGACCTGGCCGAAATGCAGGGTGTAGGACGTGCCGATGCTGTAAAGGCGGCTGCCGATATAAAGGCCGCTGTCGGTGAGGTTGCCATCAAGCTCAAGGGTTACTGTAACGGCGTATTTGTATGCCGAAGGTATCTCGACGGTGTTTCCGTCGGCGTCAACGGTGTATTCCTTGGCAGGCTCTGCGCTGAAGTCGACCACTTTGCCGAACTGAACATTCGTCGTATCCTCAAAGGCGGATGCGCCGACCTCGAGCGAATCGGCGATCTGAGGGATGGCCTCAAAGCTGAAGAATTCAAGCCTTACCTTGCTCGTTTCGGTTTCCGATGCCTGCTGCGCGGGCGTGAAGGCCTTGGTCACGAATATCACGACCACCGCGGCAACGACCAGTATGATAAGCAGATCAATGATGTTTATTTTGCCGAAAAGCTTTCCGTTTTTATCGATCATGGTTTTTTACCTCGCTTGTTATTTGTATGCTTCAAACACGTCCAGCGCAAGCTTGCGCAGGTCAAATTCGCGTCCTATCTTTGCTATGGCACTGTCCGACAGCTCCTTGAGCAGCCGACTGTCTTCCATAAGCTCCAGTATAGCGTCTGAAAATCCGTCGCTGTTGCCGAAATTTATCACCCTGCCGCACACAGTGTTCGTCTCGGCAAGGTCGCGGTTCCCGCCAACGTCGGTTACGACCAGCGGAACTCCGGCGTTCATGGCCTCCAATATCGCAAAGCTCATCGCTTCGTTTTTCGAGCTTGTGTTGAGATACAAGTCCGATGAGCGCAGCATTTTATCCGAATCGCGCCTGAAGCCGAGCTGGATGACGCGGTCATTCATGCGCGTATTGTTGCACATGAGGGCAAAGCTGTCAAACTCCTCGCCGTCGCCCGCAATGAAGCAGACAAAGGGCTTATCTGTTTTCCGGCGCAGCTTTGCAAGGGAGGCCAAAAGAAACGGCAGGCCCTTTTCCGGCGCGTAGCGCGCCATTATGCTCATAACAAACGTGTCGTCCGACACGCCGAACGAGCGGGCAAAGCTTCTGTCGTAAACACGCTCACCGGCCGGCTCAACGCCGTTATATATGACCTGTATGCGGCTTTTTTTCACGCCGTTTGCGGCCATTATCTCCGCACCCTGGCGGCATACCGCGATGATGCGGTGGTCAAAGGGGGTGAATATGCGGTTTAAAAGCTTCCACTTTGCGCCCTGCGCTATGGTCAGGTGATTTGTGTACACGACCTTGACCCTGCTGTAAAAAAGCTTTGAGAGCAGCGCAATTATATTCTCCATCGGATACTGCGCGTGGATGACGTCAATGCTGTTGGCCTTGCAGTATTTTGCGAGCTTTTTTGCGGCGCTGAGCGCCTTTTTGCCGCCCATTTCAAGCTGAAAGCAGGGGTAACCCTCCGCGCTCACCGTCTCTGAAAGCTGGCCTTCTATGTTATAGGCAAGGTGGCAGGTCTCTCCGCGTGCAGAAAGAATGTGCATAAGATTCAAGACATATTTTTCGGTTCCTGCCTTTCCTGCGAAGTTTATCAGGTACAGGATATTCATACGGACACCTCTTTTCCAACTTTAATAATATACAATGAAATATGGACGTTTTCAACAACAAAACTGTAAACAAGCAAGCTTGTGAGAGCCGAACCGCTGCCGCCTGACAGCGCCCCTTTCCGGCGCTTTTCGTCCTTTTCTCTTTGAAGGGCGGCAGCCCGTCTGCATCGAAAATGTCGAAAATCACTCGAAAATTGACGGCTGTCAGGTGTAATGCAGTTTCGGCGGAGCAGATTTTTGCTCAGGCAAGGCAAAGCCCGCAGGGAATACTTTGTGTATTGCCAAGGGGTTTAACGAAGCATGAGCGGAAATCTGCCCGCCCAAACCGACAGGGGTTCGGCTCTCACAAGCTTAAGAAATGTCGAATGATGTTGACTTGTGAAATAATTGCAGTATAATAAGAGAAAACTATACAGTGTGTATGAAGGCGAGAATATGAATCAAAGAACACTGAACAAGAAGCTCAGGCGTCGCTTTGGCGGGGCTGTGAGCGCGAAAATACAGGATAACTGCATCGTTTTGACAGGTCAGCTCGATGACTGGAGCGACATTGTAGAGGCGGGAATGATGGCTGCAACGCCTCATTCGAGCACGCACGTTGTAAACGATATCGTTTTTACCGGCGCACCGGCGGAGAAAATGCATATCCCGCCGTTTGAAGACAGTGCGCTTGACGGTGCGCGGCCCGATGTTCTCATCATCGGCGGCGGCGTTTCCGGCTGTGCAATCGCGCGTGAGCTCATGCGGTATAAGCTGAGCGTTCTGCTCGTCGAGAAAGAGGCAGACCTTGCCCTCGGTGCGTCGGGCAGAAATGACGGCGAGGTGCACCCGGGCGTTGACCTTTCAAAGGGCACATTGAAGCACAAGTACATTCGCCGCGCAAACCACATGTATGAGGGCCTGTGCCGCGAGCTTGACGTGCCGTTTATGCGCACGGGGCAGTATGCCTGCTTTACGCACAAAAGCTGGCTTCCGTTTATAAAGGCTTACGCCTGGAAGCGCAAGCACATTGACGGCATTGAGGACACATGCATCGTGATGGGCGACGAGATACGGAAAAATGAGCCGCGCATGTCGCCGGATATCGCGTTTGCCATATCAAACCCCTCCTCCGGCAGCGTAAGCCCGTATGAGCTTGTCATCGCGCTTGCCGAAAACGCTGTAAATAACGGCGCACGGATATCGCTGAATACAGCCGTCACGGGTATGGACGCTGAAAACGGCGTCATAAAGGCAGTATACACAAACAGGGGTACTATATATCCAAAGCAGGTCATAAACTGCGCCGGTGTGTGGCCGGACGTTGTCGCAGGCATGGCAAACGACAGATTTTTCAGCATCCACCCGCGCCGCGGAACAAATTCCATCCTCGATAAAAAGGCCGGCGCACGCTTTGGCAGCATCGCCTCCGTCGTCGGTGCGCAGCCCCCCGGTCATACGCACACGAAGGGCGGCGGCATACTGCACACGGCGCACGATAACCTGCTCATAGGTCCCGACGCTGTTGAGACCTATGAAAGGGAAAACACCGCGACGAGCGCCGACAGCATTGAGCGCGTTTTCGCAAAGCAGAAGATAACCATGCCCACGCTCACCGAGCGGGACATCATTACATATTTCACCGGCGTGCGCGCCCCGACGTATGAGGAGGACTTCATCATCGAGCCCGGCCGCAAGACGCAGAATATCTTCCACGTCGCCGGCATCCAGTCCCCGGGACTTACGACGGCGCCCGCCGTTGCCGAGGATGTTGCGCAGATGATGGCCGAAAAGCTGGGCGCGGAGAAGAATACGGGCTTTGACCCCGTGCGATGCGCGCCGCCGCGCCTTGCGCAGATGACGGACGCAGAGCGGGCAGAGCTTATACGCCAGAATCCCGATTACGGCATCATAATCTGCCGCTGCGAGGAGATAAGCCGCGGCGAGATACTTGACGCACTGCGCAGTCCCGTATGCCCGCCGACCATTGACGGCATCAAAAAGCGCGTGCGCCCCGGAATGGGCAGGTGTCAGGGCGGCTTCTGCTCACCGCTTGTAGCGCAGATAATCGCCGAATACCTCGGCGTACCGCTTACGGAGGTCAGAAAAAGCTCCGGGCAGTCGCCCATTGTGTTTGAAAGCGTGAAGGGAGGCAGGGGCAAATGACAAGCTATGATGTTATAGTCATCGGCGGCGGCCCTGCCGGACTTGCGGCCGCGCTTGCGGCAAAGGATAAGGGCGCTGCTGTTCTTATTGTCGAGCGTGAGGAGCGCCTCGGCGGTATGCTCAAGCAGTGCATCCACGATGGCTTTGGCCTCAAGACCTTCGGCGAGAGGCTCACGGGGCCTGAATATGTTGAGCGATTTATGGACAAGGTCGCGCAGTCGGATATAGACGTATCCTGCCGCACCTTCGTCACCCACGCGGAAAAGACGGGGGAGGGCTTTGCCGTAACGCTTGTCTCCGGCGAGGGGCTTAGAACAGTGACGGCAAAAAGTCTCGTCCTTGCAACCGGCTGCCGCGAGCGCAGCGCAAAGCAGGTGCTCATCCACGGAACACGCCCCGCCGGAGTGTTCACGGCCGGAACAGCCCAGCACTTTGTCAACCGCCTCGGCGTTATGCCGACAAAGCGCTGCGTCATCCTTGGCAGCGGCGATATTGGCCTTATCATGGCCCGACGCCTTACGCTTGAGGGAGCGCAGGTGCTCGGCGTGTATGAAATAAATCCCACGCCCTCGGGTCTGAGCCGCAATATCTATCAGTGCCTTACAGATTACGATATCCCGCTGCATTTAAGCCACACGGTAACGCGCGTGTTCGGCCGCGACAGGCTCGAGGCAGTCGAGGTCTGCGCCGTGAATGAGGCTTATGAGCCGATACCCGAGACGGCAGAGAGGCTTGAGTGCGACGCGCTCATCGTATCCGTCGGGCTTATACCGGAAAATGAGCTTGCGCTCTCGCTTGGTGTTGAGCTTGATGCGCACACGGGCGGCCCGGTCGTCGACGCGCAGCTTATGACAAATGTTGAGGGCATCTTCTCGTGCGGAAACGCATTGCATGTAAACGACCTTGTCGACTTCGTGTCCGAATCCGGCGAGGAGGCAGGGCGCAACGCCGCAGTGTGGAGCAAGGGTGAGCGCCGCGAGGTGAGCATAAACATCGGAAATGAGTTTTCCTACCTCGTCCCGCAGAAGCTCGACCTTGCCCGCGATAATTCAAAAACCGTTTTTTACTTCCGCTCGAAAAAGGTCGTCGGCAAAAGTACGCTTAAATTAAAGCTTAACGGCGAGACTGTCTGGCAGCGGACATATCCGTTCCTGCGCCCGCCTGAAATGCAGCAGATAACGCTGGATATGACGAAATTCGGAATTAATGACGGTTCTGACTTGCGATTTGAGATCGAGGTGGTACAATGAAAGAGCTGACATGCATCGGCTGCCCGCGCGGCTGCCGCCTTGAGATAGAATGGACAGACGGGGAGTATGTCGTATCGGGAAACTCCTGCCCAAGGGGTCATGACTTTGCCATAGGCGAGATGACGGCGCCAAAGCGCACCGTGTGCTCGACCGTGCGCACGGCTTTTCCCGAAACGCCGGTACTGCCGGTCAGGGTGTCCGATGATATACCCAAGGAGAAAATTTTTGACGTCATGCGCGAAATTAACTCTGTCACGGTAACAGAGCGCGTCGTAAGAGGGGACGCGGTCATAAAAAACGTGCTGGGGCTTGGCGTTGACGTTATAGCAACAAGCAATATATTGAAAAGAGAATGAAAACACATTAACGGAGGGAGAAAGAAGAATATGAACACACCGCTTATTCTGACCTACGACGTCGGCACTCAGAGCACGAGAGCCATACTCGTTGATAAGCAGGGAAACATCGTCGACAAGCAGCAGGAGAAGTATGCCGAGCCGTATTTCCGCCAGCATCCCGGCTGGGCAGAGCAGAAAACGGACTTTTACTTTGAGCATATGTGCCGCGCATCAAAGGCGCTCATAGCGCGCAATGCCGACAAGACCCAGGACATTATCGCATGCGCCGTCACCGTCATCCGCGATACGCTCGTGTTCCTGGACGAAAATTATCAGCCCACGCGCGATATAATCCACTGGCTCGACGCGCGCAAATGCTATTACGACGATCCCTTCCCGCTCTGGAAGGAAGCAGCGTTCGAGGCCGCCGGCATGGGCAAGGGCGCAAAGGTCGCCTACTGCACCTCGAAGGTCAACTGGGTGCGTCAAAAGCAGCCCAAGACATGGGCACGCACGAAGAAGATAGTCTGCCTGCCCGCGTACCTTAACTATCGCATGACCGGCAAGCTTGTAGACACGCCCGCAAATACCCTTGCGCATATTCCCATGGACTATAAGCGCAAAACGTGGATGACGCCCAATGCACTGACCCGCTGCCTGTACGATGTCCCGCAGGAGAAGCTGTATGACCTCATCCCCTCGGGCGAAGTCATAGGCTATATAACAAAGGAAGCAGCCGAGCTCACGGGCGCACCCGAGGGTCTGCCGCTTATAGGCACGGGTGCGGATAAATCCTGCGAAACTCTCGGCCTTTCCGTCGCAAGCCCCGACAAGGCGGCGATATCCTTCGGCACGAGCTCGACCATCGAGATGTATTCGGAAAAATACTTTGAGCCGCAGCAGTTCCTGCCGTCCTACCCCTCGGTCATCAATAAGGCATGGAACCCGGAGATCCAGGTCTACCGCGGCTTTTGGATGCTAAGCTGGTTTATTAAGGAGTTCGGCGATAAGGACAGGGAGGAGGCAGAGCGCCTCGGCGTTTCGCCAGAGGAGATCCTCAACAAAAAGGCCGCCGAAGTCCCCGCCGGCTGCCAGGGTCTTATGCTCCAGCCGTACTGGACGCCGGATATACTCAAGCCCGACTCCTACGGCGCCATCATCGGCTTTGCCGATTATCATACGAGATATCACGTCTATCGCGCCATCATCGAGGGCATATGCCTTGAGCTGTACCTTTCCATGAAGAGCATGGAAAAGCGCGGCGGCATGAGCATAAAGGAACTGTATGTCGGCGGCGGCGGCTCGAAGAGCGACCTTGCCTGCCACATTCTTGCAGACACCTTCGGTCTGCCCGTAAAGCGCATACATACGCACGAAGCCTGCTCCATCGGCGCTGCGATGGTCGCCTTTGTCGCCAAGGGCGAGTTTAATGGCTTTGACGAGGCGATAAAGAGCATGGTGCACGAAAAGGATGTGTTCATGCCCGATAAGAAGAACCACGAGGTATACATGAATATGTACAACAATGTATACCGCAAGATATACAAGAATGTCCGTCCGCTTTATGCGAAAATGAACAGTCTGAAAGAAAGGAACATGATCTGATGAGTCATAAGCCGTACAAGGGCTTTGAGCCCAAGTGGGTCACGACCCCCGCACCGAAAAACAGCTACCGCTCCATCTTCCGCTGGGGCGATCCCAAATTCTTCAAGGTCCCCAAGGAATCGCTGTATAAGATGATGAAGGAGACCTTCAAGCTCACCGACGAGGACTTCAAGGAATATTCCGACGATATCGGCTTTGACCCCGTCGACCTGTCCGACCACCCCGTGCGCCTTGCACAGGAGCATCTTGATGCACTCAAGGCAATAGTCGGCGAGGAGGGCTTCTCCGTCTCCGATTACGACCGCCTGGCAGTCGCCTACGGCTTTACGGCCTACGATATCCTGCGCCTGCGCCATAAGATCATCGACGCTGTGCCCGATGTCGTCCTGTTTCCCGACACGACCGAGCAGGTCGAGCAGATCGTCGCCTACTCCACCGAGCACGATATCCCGCTGTATGTCTACGGTGGCGGTAGCTCCGTCACGCGCGGCGTCGAGCCGACCAAGGGCGGCATATCGCTGGATATGCGCAAGAGATTCAACAAGGTCATATCCTTCAATGAGATCGACCAGACCATCACCGTCCAGGCGGGTATGTCCGGCCCTGACCTTGAGAAAACGCTGCAGTCTGCGCCCGAGCTTTTCGGCGCAAAGCGGCAGTACACCTGCGGCCACTTCCCGCAGAGCTTTGAGTATTCCTCCGTCGGCGGCTGGACGGTCACGCGCGGAGCGGGTCAGAACAGCACATATTACGGCTGCATTTCCGACATCGTGCTCAGCCAAAAGTACGCAACGCCCATCGGCACCATAAAGACCAGCCACTATCCCCGCGAGGCCTGCGGCCCTGATCTCAACCAGATCATGATGGGCTCGGAGGGCACCTTCGGCGTCCTGACCGAGGTCACGCTCAAGGTCTTCCGCTGGATGCCCGAAAACCGGAAGAGATTTTCGTACATCTTCAAGACCTGGGACGAGGCGATGAAGGCTGCGCGCGAGATGATGCAGCACGAGTGCGGCTATTCCTCCGTGTTCCGCCTGTCCGACCAGGAGGAGACGAGCATGATGCTCAGGCTCTATAACGTCGACGATACGCCGCTGTATCCGCTGCTGGAAAAGCTCGGCTATAAGGACATGGAGCGCTGCCTCTTCCTCGGCTTTACCGACGGCGAGAAGGGCTACTCCAAAAACGTCGCAAAGAACATCGCCAAGATCGCCCTCAAGCACGGCGGCCTGCCCCTGACGGGCGTCGTCACGAAGAGCTGGGAAAAGGGCAGATTCAACGACCCCTACCTGCGCGATACGCTCATGGACTTCGGCATCACCACCGATACGCTCGAGTGCACGGTCAACTGGTCGAACATGGAGCAGGTGCACCTTGACGTGCGCAAGGTCTGCCACGCCCTGCCCAACACCGTCGTCACCACCCACATGAGCCATTGCTACCCGCAGGGCGCGAACCTGTACTTCATCTTCCTGACCAAAATGCAGGACGAGAAGGCGTTCAAGGCCTACCACTCTACCATCCTCGACGCTATCCAGCGCTCCGGCGCGTCCATCAGCCACCACCACGGCATCGGCAAGATGTTTGCACCGTGGCTCGAGGGCTATATCGGCGAGCGCGAGTACGGTGTGTTCAAGGTGCTGAAGAATTACTTCGACCCGAAGTATAACATGAACCCCGGCGGCACCATCGGCCTCGACCTCCTGCCCGAGGAAAAGAAGTTCGACCGCGACTATACCGAATACGAGGCCCAGCCCAAATTCGACTGATAAATGCGAAACTGCCGCGTGGAAAACCCACGCGGCAGTAAATTAAAATTTCCCTTGAAATGTGTACGGTGACATGCTATAATACAAAAGCTGCGGAGAATTAGCTCAGCTGGTTAGAGCGCTCGCCTCACACGCGAGAGGTCAGCAGTTCGAGTCTGCTATTCTCCACCAATTAAAAAGACCTGAAAGTTATCGCTTTCGGGTCTTTTTTGAATGTTAGGTAAACATCATATACAAAAACATGCAGTTCGTGCAGTAGAAGCTGTATGCAGAAGACGCTGTACATGCCAAGAAACACAGCGAGTATAGAATAAAAATAGAATCCAATCTAATTTGCTTGACTTTGGGAGCGTTGTGAGGTATTCTATAAAAGTATCTAAGCGAAAAGGTGTGAATTCAATGGAAAGCAATATCAAATTACCCAGGCAGGTCAGAAGCCAGCAGGTTAAAAATAGAATCTTTGAGGCGGCTGTGAAGCTTATAAAGGAACACGGCTATGAATACGTCACTGTGAATAATGTCTGCGCCGCAGCCGATGTTTCGGTGGGCAGCTTTTATCATCATTTTGCAAACAAGGACGAGCTTATTTCATATTACCTCGTTGCGGGCTATGAAAAGTACCAGTCGGAGTTTGAAAGCGCTGCGCAGTGCGATGTTGTGACCAGCGTTGTAAAAATATATCAGCTTTATTCGCGCTTTTGCGTGGAGCAGGGGCTTGAGTTCATTAAGAACTATTATAATGCAAACAACAGTAGCCTTGACACGTCTGGCAGCTATATGAACACCCCCGGAAAGCTCCCCATACTGCACGAATCGTATGTTGTTTTGCGCAAGGCGCTGGACGAAGGATATTTAAAGCCCGATACGAATGTCGAGCAGCTTACGGATGATCTATGTACGCTCGAAAAGGGAAATATCTTTGAGTGGGCGCTATCAAATGCCCGAAATGATCTTGTTGCAAATACCGAGCGAATGCTGCGCTGCTATCTCAATTGCTTCTTGACGCAGAAGTTCTTCGACGAATACGATAATATGTAAAAATGAATACTGCGCTGATTTAATTTCGACTTAACAGCGGCTCAGTCTGCTCCCAATAAGGGCGGACTGGGCCGCTTATTTTGCGTATATGCCATATAATTTTCGTCAAAGTGTCTAAAAATCGCGCTGCAATTTGTCGAAATTGACGATAATCAAAAAAGTCACAAAATTGAGCTTGACAAATTAGCAACGCACGTATAAACTAGAGCCATCCTAGAATCGGTTCTAAAATCATTCCAAAACCACTTGGACAGTTGGCCGAGAATTTAACTTTCGGCATTGATTTGAAATAATCCGACTGTCAACTATTTTGAAAAGGAGACACACAAAATGGCAGACCAGATAGTTTTGATTTCCGGCGGTACTACAGGCATAGGATACCAGACAGCAAAAAAGTATCTTGAGGAAGGCAACAAAGTCGTTATTTCCGGCAGACATGATGAAACGGGCAATAAGGCAGTCGAGGAACTGTCCGCATTCGGCGAGATAACCTTTGTTAAGACTGATGCATCGGTCGAGGAAGAGTGCAAAGCACTTGTTGAAAAGACCATCGAGATGTACGGCAGGATCGACATTCTGTGCAACGTGGCCGGCATCAATGGCAAGCGCTGCAGCTTTATCGAGAATGATAATCAGGATACCCTCAACACCATTAAGGTCAACTTCATGAGCCAGGTATACATGGCAAACTACACCGCACAGTACATGATCAAGCAGCGCAGCGGCGTTATTATCAACACCTGCTCGCTTTGCGGCTTTATCACCAACACCGAGGCTGTCGGCTATCATGCATCCAAGGGCGCCGTCCGCATGGCGACCCAGGTCATGGCCCGCGACCTTGCACCGTATGGCATCCGCGTTCTTGCAGTCGCTCCCGGCTGGGTACGCACCGGCATGTTGCTGGCAGACATCGAAGAGCACGGCAAGACCCTGCACATGAAGGGCCGCGTCATCGAGCCTGAGGAGATCGCCAATGCTATCTACCTGCTTTCTCTCCCTGAAGCAAGCTGCATAAACGGCTCCACTGTTATGACCGACGACGGCTACTGCTCGTTTAAGTACTGATAGCATCAACTGCTTTGGAGAAATTGCAGATGATAAATGATTCGACAACAAACGGCCGCCCGCTCCTTGAAAAAGCACCGAAGTATCGCTGGTGGATACTGACCATGAACCTGCTGATGTACTCGGTGTACTACATAGCGTTGAATGCGGCCGCTGCTTTCAGTGCTCAAATCCAGGATGACTGGAATCTGAGCGCAACAGCACTTAACATGCTGACGACCGTTGCACAGCTCAGCTATGTCCTGTTCTGCAGCGTCGGCAGCGCGATATCCAATAAGATAGGCGCTAAAAAGTGCGTGCTGATATCGGCCGGCCTGCTGCTTGTTAGCTCGGCGATCTATCCGGTAGTTGCGCAGAGCTATGCTGTAGGACTTACTCTCCGAGTGCTGCAGGGTGCAGCCGGCGGCCTCATGTCAAGCTGCATAGTTTCCACCACGAGCCTGTGGTTCCCGGTAAAGCAGCGCGGCCTTGCATCCGGCATACTTTTTGCCTGCATAGGCTTCGGCTTCTCCATCACTGTTGCCGGTGGCAATCTGCTTATGGGATTCGGCCTTAACTGGACGCAGAGCCTGGCGACCCTTATCTGCGTACCCGGCCTTATAGTTACTATCCTATACGCGGTCACCGTCAAGAACGTATCCGACGTATACCCCGGCTACTATGCCATTGCAGACCTCATGCCCGCTGAGCCTGAAAACGACAAGGGCATCCAGATCGACACCTCCAAGCTTCCAGGTACGATGAGCCAGGCGCGCAAAAACAAAAAGGTTTGGGCACTCTCTCTTACGGGCTTTGTCAACAGCTGGATGATACTTGGCTTCAGCGCATTCCTGCCCCACCTGCTTACCTACGATCTGCACGTTGAAAGCGGCCTTGTGTCTACAGTCATGAGCCTTACGTTCCTTGTTGGAGCTGTCGGCTCTATACTGGGCGGCGTTATATCTGACCGTGTTTTCGGCGGATACCGTTATCAGACGCTTATGCTGGGCGGCATCGTTGCAGCGATCGGCCTGCTGCTCCTGCTTATCACCAAGAGCACTGTGCTGATAGTTATATTCCTTATCCTGGCCTACCTCGGACCGAACATAGTAATGGGCCCTGTATGGGCCTGCCCGGCGAGCATAGTCAAACCGCAGATCGTAGGCTCGGTCACGGCGTTTGCAAATGTCATCGCCAATGTCGGTGGACTTATAGTCAGCCCCATCCTCGGCATTACGATGGATGCGACCGGCAGCGCGATGACGGCACTGTTCCTGTGCGTGGCGATGAGCATCCTCGGCACGATAACAGCAAGAATAATGAAGGTCTAAGTACTTTGTATTACAACAATATTTATTAAAAGGAGAAAAAATCATGGACAAGACTTTAGAGCAGAGAATTCAGGAGCTTGAGGACATCAGAGCGATCGAAAAGCTTCAGGCACGCTATTGGGACCTTATGGACGCAAAGGCATGGGACGAGTTCCGCACCTGCTTTGCAGATGACTTCGAGTTCATTAACCTCGATAACGGCGACCACATGCAGGGCGGCGACGACATGGTAGAGGTCATCAAGGGCATATTCCCCGACGGCGTTACCTCCAGCCATCACGGTCATCACCACTGGGTCGACATCATCGACGAGCGCACCGCAAAGTCCCACTGGGCACTCCAGGATGACCTTTATGACTCGGTTAACGGCGGCGAATTTGTAGGCCGTGCTCACTATGACAACACCTACGTCAAACTCGACGACGGCCGCTGGGTCTGCAAGCAGATGGTGCTGAAGTACCTCCGCGGCGAGGGCAACCTGAAAAAGCGCCTCGATGGCTGCTGCGCTGCATACAACATTTTCAAAATGTAATTGCTCCGGACACAATGAAATGCGGGCTATGCCATACATAGCCTGCATATCATTATCTGGACCTGAAAGGAATAAATATGATATTCGATCCTATTAAAATAAACCAGACGACGATTAAAAACAGACTCGTCGTTTCCTCAATGGTCGTAAACTACTGTGACACCGAAGGCAGATCGACCGAGAAATTCAAGGCGTATCACGAGCACAAGGCAAAGGGCGGCTTCGGCCTTATCATTACCGAAGACTTTGCGGTCATGAAATCCGGCCGCAGCTTTATGACCATCGGCGGCTTGTGGGAGGATGAGCAGATAGCCTCACACAAGGAGCTGACCGACCGCGTGCATGCGTATGGTGCAAAGATGTTTGTTCAGCTGTTCCATGCCGGCCGCCAGACGACAAGCGCAATATCCGGCGAGCAGATCGTCGCACCGACCGCTATGCGCGACCCGACTATGCCCGAGATCCCCCGTGAGCTTGCGATAGACGAAATACACGAGCTCGTCGGACGCTTCGGCGACGCAGCAGTCCGCGCACGCAAGGCGGGATTTGACGGCGTTGAGATCCACGCAGGTCATGGCTATCTTGTAAATCAGTTTCTCTCTCCGTTTTCCAATAGACGCTGTGACGAATATGGCGGAACGATACAGAATCGCTGCCGCATCCTCGTTGAGATAATTCAGGATATCCGCAGAAAGTGCGGAAATGACTACCCCATTCAGGTGCGTATGAGCGTCAATGAATATGTCCCCGGCGGCCTCGGTGTTGAGGAGAGCAAAGTCATTGCACGCATAGCCGAAGCGGCCGGAGCCGACAGCCTGCATTGCTCGCAGGGCGTTTATGCAACGACTCCTGTTATCCTTCCTCCGTCCTGTATCGATCATGGCGCATATATAGACAATGCGTATGAGATAAAGAAAGCGGTAAGCATTCCCGTAATAGGCGTGGGCCGTATTAACGATCCCGCCATTGCCGAGTCGATCATAAGCTCCGGCAAGGCAGACATGTGCACGATGGCTCGCGCATCCCTGGCTGACCCCGAGATGCCCAATAAGGCCCTGTCGGGCAATCAGGACGATATTCTCCACTGCATCGGCTGCCTGCAGGGTTGCATTGGTGAGAACAACCGCGGCAGATTCGTGCGCTGCATGGTAAACCCCATGACCGGCATGGAGGATGTGTACAAGCTCGAAAAAGCCGAAAAGTGCAAGACTGTTGTCGTCGTCGGCGGCGGTGTTGCCGGATGCGAGGCCGCTATAGTTGCTGCACAGCGCGGCCATAGTGTTATCATCATCGAAAAAACCGATCGTCTCGGTGGCCAGTTTATAGTGGCAAGCCTCCCGATCGGCAAGGGCGAGTTCAACTCTTTCATCGTCTGGCAAAAGCATATGCTCAATAAGCTCGGTGTTGAGGTCGTCTATAACACGGTGGCAACTCGCGAGGTCATCGACTCCTTTGCTCCGGATGCGGTTATCGTTGCAAACGGCAGTGATCCTGCAATGCCGCCCATCACCGGCCTGCGTGAATACGGCACTATTGCACACAAGTACCTTTGGGGTGAGAAGAACTTCGGCCAGAATGTTGTCGTGATAGGCGGCGGCCTTGTAGGCGCGGAGACGGCAGACCATATGGCGGTGCATGGTGCAGCCTCGGTCACCATCATCGAAATGCAGCCCGATATCATGGTTGACGGCGAGCCCGGCCCCACGTTCTATGTCAAAGAGCGCTTTAAGGAGCATGGCGTAAAGGTGCTTACCGACTCCAAGGTAGTTGCTGTTGAGAAGGATGCCGTTGTCTACAGCCGCAATGGTAAAGAGCAGCGCATTGATAATGTCGATACGATCGTCATAGCTATCGGCGCAGTTCCCAATACCAGCGTGGCAAAGGCTCTGGAGGGCAGTCCCTATGAGATCAAGGTCGTAGGCGATGCCAGCACAGCCAAGAACGGCTTCCGCAACATCCAGGAAGGCTACGAAGCAGGCCTGTACATTTGATCATATAGCAAAATTACCACTGCAACATAATTTTAGCTGCCATCTTAAGCGATTGCTTTTGATGGCAGTTTTGTTTGACCCCTCACACGCGAGAGGTCAGCAGTTCGAGTCTGCTATTCTCCACCAATTAAAAAGACCTGAAAGTTATCGCTTTCGGGTCTTTTTGCGCGTTTGCTTAGGGCAAGGCTGAAGCAGTTATCATACAATCACGTTGAAAACTGTTTTGAAAAGAATCGACTTGTATGATAAACTTTATGTGGTACATAGTTTCTGTGCGGCAAATTACACGGAAGTCTTGAAAGAAGGTAAAATACTTTGAAACATACAGACGGCAAAGGCTAAAGCGGGCGATAACTATGCCAAGGATATGGACTTTATCAAGGCCGATGTGCAGTACGGCGAGCTGGTCAAGCAGCGTGATGCGTACACCTCCGCTGTGAATAAATCGAAGAGTGACGCCGATGATATCAAAGCCCAAAATGATGAGGAGATAGCCGAGCTCGAGGCCGATTATGAGCAGCAGCTCAAGTACAAGGCAGAGTCAAAAGCCAAAGCGGCTTTGCTTGAATACTGCACCGGACTTACGGTCACAGTCAGTGAATATGACGCTTTGGACGGTGAGCGGGGCATGCTTCCGCAGGAGTATCTTGATTATCAGAACGAGCTGCTTACATACTATGTAAAGCCGTCATCATCGTCGAGCTATTCCGGCTCGTTCTCCTCGGGCAGCAGCGGTACTACGGGCGCAGGCGGCTATGATATGCCCAATTCAAGCGATAAGTCTTTCTCCGACTATGTAAAAAGAGTCGACCCCGATTTGTATAATTCCATGAAGGACATTTACGAATCATTGGATTGACCTACCTGTATCAGATAAAAAAATTAACACATCCACCGGCTACGCTGGTGGATGTGTTAATTTTTGCGTCGTTATATTCAGGAAAGCAGGGGAGAACGAAAACGGCCATTCCGAAACGGAATACATAAAACGCGCTTTCGGAATCGATAGTTATTTAACTAACATTCCAAAAACGCATGTTATGCTTGCGTTTTATTCGCTTGCCAAATGCTTTGCGGCGTAGTATTATGGCATCAGAAAGAGATAGTTAATTATCAAACACACAAACCCGATTAAAAATAAACCAACACAATAATATAAAGGAGAAATGAAAAATGAAAAACGACGTTAAGAATTTTGTTCGTGAGATCGTCCTGACCATCCTCGCAGCAGCCGCACTGTGCATCTTCTGCTTCGTCATCATGGGACCGACTTCAAGCCACTTCGGTTTCCTGGCTCTCCTGTTCCCGATCATCGGCATGTTAGTCATGGCTCTGCCCACTCCCGACTATTCAAAATAAAGCATAACATCTCTCTTCATTATAAATAATTGTCGCTAAGAAAAAGCTCCCCATCGGGGAGCTTTTTTCTTGTGCGTATAAAATCAAAATTGCGCTAATGAAGTTCGTCTCCGTCGGCATCGAGAAAACAATACTCGTTGGGAACCTGAGAGCAGGAATAGACAAAGGGAATCTCTGCAACAGGCACGGCGATGCCGTCGAGTATGAGGCTTTCGCACTTGGGGTTATTTATTATGAATGAGTAACCGCCAGCAAAGTTCGCAAAGAATATATCCTGTGCTCTTTCATTACCCTTATGCAGCTTCACGAATTCATACGCGCCGTTTTTGGCTTCGGTTACCTCAAGAGCATAGTAACGATGCATCTGATACTCGTTTCCGGTAATTATCCAAAACAGCTGTCTGCTGTTATCTGCCGTTGATTTTCCGGCTATGGACATTTCGATAGTTTCGACTTCGGCAAGATCGGTGATCTCCTCGCGAGCTTTTGTGATCAGCCCATCCTCGCCGATTATTTTTGTCGGTCGCGTGGCGAGCACACCGACAATGCATACCGCCGCCAACAGGACAAAGATGCCGATCAGTATCCGCTTTTTCATGCGATAAGCCTCCTTCGTGGGGTCGCGGTTTTAATAAACTATAGCATAAATGTACGCGCAAGTCTATCATCAATCATTTGTCAGGAAATATCGGACGAACACGAGGCCGAGGAGGATGCACAAGCCCATGAGCCAGTAGAGTATGCCGCGCTCGGCGGTAGATGTGCCGCTGCCCCAGTTTAGATCAACAGACTCGTCAGTGTAATCTGCCGTCACGTCGTTGCCCTCGGCGTCGTACAGGGCAATCAACTCGTAAATATACAGGTCGGCAAGCCCCATATCCTGTGCGCCGACAAGCTCGAAAAGCTCATCGCGCGTGTACAGATGTATAAAATTCGGCTCGGTTATCTCAATGTTGACCGTTTTGTGCTTATCTCCCAACCCATCAAGCCGCGTGCCGAAGAATTCAACATCCGCCGAATAGATCTCGCGGCAGTTATAGCCTACGATGGCGTACAAAGCGTCGCCGCCGTCACCCGAATGGAGACCTAGCCCGTATACGCCGGCTGTAAGCTGCGACGGCATGAGCGACGATTCGATCGGCCGATACTTGCCGTTTATGCCGCGCTGGAGCGTCACAATGCCGCAGGCGTGGTCGTCGTTATCCAGCGTGTAGGCCACATACAGGTACCCGTCGCGCTCTGCCCAGGCGTTCACCGTGACTGGCGTGCCCTTGGGTATATCCCAGCGCTCGGGCGCTGTCTGCTTATACGTTTCGGCCGGCTTTTCATATCGGCAGACATAGTCCTCCACCGCCGAGAGCCGCCCGACATCGGTGTTTTCATAGCAAAACTCCGAGCTGTACAGCAGCCACGCGCCGCACAGCGCCGCAAGGAACGACAGCGCGGCGGCAATGAGCCACTTTATCTTCGTCCGCCGCAGGAATTTGAGCCTCCGCTTTGGTGCGGTGCTTATGGGGACGGTTGTGCGCATGGTCTTTTCGAGCTCGCGGCACTCGGCACATTCGGCCAAATGCTCGCCGACAAGCCGCGTCGTCTCGTCCTCGGTAAGACCTTCGATGTATGCAGGCAGCAGGTCGCGCACGACGCTGCATGAAAGCCTCTGTTCATTCATTTTTGCCACCTCCCATTAAATTCGCCAATTCCTCTTTGCCGCGGTAGAATCGAACGCGCGCCCAAGCCTCGCTTTTGCCGAGTATATCGCCGATATCGCGGAACGAAAACTCACCGGCAAGGCGCAGGTGTATGACCTCGCGCGTGTCCGCGTCGAGCATCTGCATCGCGCGGTAGAGCCTCATGCGCTCATCCTTCTGCAGCACCTCCCGCGCGGGGTCTGAGCCGGATGCAATGTGCGCGGCCTCGTCAAGGTTAAGTGTCGGCGTCCTGCCGCGCCGCTCAAGCTCTTTAAACCACAGCCTTTTTGCAATGCCGCACAGCCACGTCTGCGGGGATGCGTCGCCGCGATAGTCGCTGAGACTTTTGAGCGCTATGCAGAACGTCTCCTGCGTAAGCTCCTCTGCCGTATCCGCGTCTGCGCCGAGCGAAAACAGGTATCGGTAAACGCCCATCGCGTGCTTTGTGTACATGTCTTCGCTGCTTTTTGCCATGGACGTCACCTCCTTAAGCTTTTGCTTATCTCTCTGCTTATTAGTTCCGCAAATCGCGGTTTCGTTACAAAAAAACTCCCGCATTGCGGGAGTTTTTCGATGTGTGCTTGGGTTTATTCCTTGGCTACGGTGTCGAGCGATGCCATGAACAGGCTGTTTTCGGCATCCGAGGGGATGAGGAAGCCGGTTCTGGGCGAGACGGAGAATGCCTCAACAGAGGGGCCGTCCATCAGGCAGCTGCGCTTAAACTGCTGGCTGAAGTATCTCTTGCAATAGCTGCGGAGCCACTTTGTGAGCTCTTCGTCTGTAAACTCGTCGCCGTAGGCGGCCTTGGCAAGGCGCATGGTCTTTGCCGGGGAGAAGCCGCAGATCATCATCTTGTGGGTGAAGAAGTCCTGCAGGCTGTACGAGCCGACGTTTTCCTCGCTCTTCTGCTCGATCTGATCGTCGTGTATCGGCAGAAGCTCGGGCGTTACCGGGCAGTCGAGCACGTCCCACAGTGCGTCGGCGAGCACCTTGTTGTCGGTGGTCTTGGCGATGTAGCGCACGGCCTCACGCACCTGGGTCTTGGTCAGGCCCATGTTCACGTCGTACATGCTGGTGTGGTCACCGTTGTAGGTGCACCAGCCGTCGACGAACTCGCTGAGGTCCTCGGTGCCGACGT
>CAZWJM010000008.1:0-24698 GCA_964634435.1 uncultured Oscillospiraceae bacterium
GGCTCACATCGCCCAGCGTCTTTTTCTGACTGCGAAAGTGCATGAGTATCTCATTTTCAATACACCTTGACGCGTAGGTCGCAAGGCGGATGCCCTTGTCGGGCTTATATGTGTTTATCCCCTTAATTAGACCAATCGTGCCGATGGAAATGAGATCCTCGGCATCGCCTGTCTGCGTGTAGTACTTTTTAATAATGTGCGCGACAAGGCGCAGATTGTGCTCGACGAGCGTGTTGCGCGCGGATATATCTCCGCCCTGCCACAGTTCAAGATACCTGCGCTCCTCCTCGGCCGTGAGCGGGCTCGGGAACGACCCGTTCGGCGACAATCTCAGCATCAGCAGTACGCCGCCAAGCAGCATTGCAAGCGACATTCCAAGCATACGATCACCTCGGAACATTATATTGCCGCATTGCCTGTACAAATCGCAGGATTTTCCCGCCTCGCGCCGGAATATGAAAATCGCACCCAAACGGGTACGATTTTTGCTGGTGTGTGTGGGCTATAGATATCATTTGTTGATTTTTGTATTGCGTGACTTGCGCTTTCCGAAGCGCTTGCCGCAATATGGGCAGAACTCAATACGGTCAAACTCCCTGCGCGGAAGGCTGCATTTGCAATATGGACAGCGCCAAAACTTATATTTCAGCACCAGTACAACCACAATAAGTACGTCTTCTAAAATTAAGAAAATTCCCCAATCAGTCCGGGCACCTATCACAATGAATATAACCGTAAACAGACCTATCGCAGGAAGAAAAGCATCCCGAAAATCATTAGGATCTCTCATATAAATCTCCAGGCATATTAAAGAAAATACCTTCTTCCGCATATTTTTAGTTCAACATGAAAATCATAATTAGGGCAAGGATAACCAGCATCAAAAATTTCTTTGGCAGGGTTATTATAGTTGTCTGAATAGAACACCTTGTTAATCGATTCACAGTGCAAATATCCGTCACCAACAGCTGAATAATACTGATATGTATTGTCTTTATTCAACCAAACTTTATATGTTACCAACCCCGGAGTCCAGTCAATGTTACTTCCGCTGCCAAGCCCCCAATAAGTCGTTTTTTCAATTTTATCATAAATAATTTTAACGCGTATTTCGTCGTCCTGAGATCCTCTGGAAACCGGAGCAAATGCTTCTTGGTATGCCTCTAATGCACTAATGCTGTCGTTGAAAAGTGCTATTTTTTTAAATCCGGCAGTCGATAGTCCCTTAGCAAATATATTGAATAATTGAGATGCAACATTCTTTGCCTTTTGTCCTCTGACCTGGGTTATGTTATCGTCCATAGGTGTGGAACAATTCCAATACTTGACTGAATAGTCCTTGTGCTTAACGTTTTCGTAGTAGTATATACCGCTTTCGGTAGTTGTCGTTTTACCATTAGGGGATACAGAGCATAATTCTGAACCATTATTAGCTGACTGAGCAGGAACTAAAATTGTTACTCTTAAGTCATCGTTCCCTAGTGCTTTTTGCTCATTAATTGTTTTAGCTATATTGGTTCTCGTTTCTTGAGGTATAGAATGGCTTTCAAAGAATGAATTATTCGCGTTTGAGGACGAGGGATTCAATTCGTATCTATCTGATAATTGATATGCACCAGTTCCTGTTGCGGTAGCATAATGGTTGCCTGAGATATGGTACAAGCCTTCTTCGTCAGTAGCACGAGCAATTATTTGCTGTGATGAACTGTTTATTGAATTTGCTGTTGCATCTGAAGCAACATAGTTCCCGTTCCTGTCGAGAGACAGAACAATAACATCAGAAGTAAGAATATTGGCAGACGAAACATCGTCTGCAGCGTAAACGGGAACTGAACCTATTAATATGCATATGGTGCAGATTAAACAAATGATTTTTTTCATAATTGGCTATATTTCCTCCTTAATAGCACTTGTTTTTGCTATGGTGCACTAATACGTTGCGGTTTTTGAGACTGTTATCGTCTCATTTTTGTCTGCATACAGTGTGAATGTTGCGGTGCAGCGGTAAGTGCCTTTGCTCGGCAATGTCTTGGTGTAGGATTTAATCAGTATTGAAGAATTAACTGTGTACCGCAGATAATTATCCGATGTGCCGACGTCGACCTTGACCCATTTCGTTCCCGATTTTTTCTCGATGCAGGTTTTGGTCGTAATCTTTTTGACGCCACTCTTACCATAACACATTAAGTCGATGTTTGCCTTTCCGTCTTTGTTAACAGAAAACACAAGGGTAGGCTGTGTAGTGTACAGGCTTTGGGGCAATGCCGGCTCGGGCGCTTGTGCTGCAAGTGCCGATACGGGCAGAGCTGCGAAAATCAGCACGCAAAGCAGCAGACATATTGTCTTTTTCATATGTTTACCTCCTTTCTGTTTGTTATTGAGTCTGATATGCCTATCTAATATATAAGAGTGTGAAAACCGAAAAAACCGGACAAATTTTTCGAAAAAATTTTAAAAAAATTTTATGGCTTGAAAATTGCAGGAATTTGGACTATACTTTTCCCGATAGTTACATGCAATGGGATACGGTCGGACTAAAAAAATTTTTCCGCACCGTGTAGGGAACGGGTTTACCCGTTCCGCTTCCCACGACTACCAGCAAAGTTATTACAAGCGGAACAGGTGAACCTGTTCCCTACAGAGACTGGCATTGAAATAAGCGTGGAGGTTAAATATGGAGCTTCCAAAGCGAAAACTTCAAAGATTGCCGGGTTTTAATTATTCTTCGGTGAATTACTATTATGTGACAGTGTGCACACATGAAAAAAGCTGCATTTTCGGCTCGGCGAATACTATCAACGCCTATGGTGTTATTGCGGAAGAGGAGCTTTTGACAATCAATAATCGCTACTCGGACGTGTTCGTTGACAAATACGTTGTAATGCCGAACCATATTCACGCCATAGTTGTTATAGGGTCTGACGGAAAGGAAAGCTTATCAAAGGTTATAGGCAATTATAAAGCCGGAGTTTCTAGAACAATTCATAAATCCGCACCAAATCTGACAGTTTGGCAAAAGTCGTTTTATGACCATATTATTCGAGGTGATGATGAGTACAAGAAAATATGCAGCTATATTGAAGAAAACAGAAACAAACTACAGTGCATAATTAACGGCGAGATTTAAACATATGCCGCACCGTGTAGGGAACGGGTTTACCCGTTCCGCTTCCCGCGACTACCGACAAAGTTATCACAAGCGGAACAGGTGAACCTGTTCCCTACAGAGACTGGTGCAAAATCATTGCATGAATCGCAGATTTGACTATTTACTCGGAGGTGAACGCTGTTGCTGATGTTTTATGCCGCGCTGGTCGACAGCGTCGAGGGTAAGCAACGCATAGAATATTTATATCTTACATATCGCAAGCAGATGTTTTTCGTCGCAAACAGCATCCTCAATGATACTTTTGAAGCCGAAAACGCTGTGCACGATGCATTCGTGGGGATAGCTGTAAGTATAGAGCACGTGCCGCACGGCAGTGAAAAGGAAGAACGACTATATGTTCTTGCGTGTGCTCGCCATGCTGCATATAAGTTGATTGAAAAGAATAAACGCCATATGGCAGAATTCGATATTACCAGCCTAGACGAGGCTGATATTATGCTTGACGATGTGACGTTTGCACAGGTAGCAGCATCGGAAAGGGCCGAAATGCTCAACCGAGCAATTGCACGACTACCGGATAAATATCGTGATGTGTTGCTGATGCAGCACGTTTATAATTTGAAAGTAAAAGAAATAGCCGCAGTGTTTAGCCGGAAGCCCGACACGGTTGAAAAGCAGCTCGCCAGGGCGCGTTCAAAGCTGTATAAGCTGTGCATTGAGGAAGGTATGGTGCTCGGAAATGAAAAAAGTACTGACACCGTTTGAACAGGCGCTGCTTGAGCAAACTCGCCTGAGCTTTGCCGATGTTCCTGCCGAGGATGAAATAGAATACAGCTTTTCCGAAAACTTTGAGGCAAGAATGCAGCACCTTGTAAAAGGAACGGACAGGCCGCGCAGGATAGGCGGCAATGCCCTGCGCCTGCTTATTGCGGCAATAATCGTTTCGCTTCTTGCAGGCTGCACAATGGCAGCGCCGAAGCTTATAGAATATATTACGCATAATAACGGCCAGCGATATTATTTCACCGTAAGCAGCGAGGCCGCCGCCGGAGCGCCCGAAAGGCTCGAAACCGTTTACGCCGTCGGCGATGTGCCCGAGGGCTTTGAAATTTACCATGAGACGATATGCACAGGATATGCTATATACCACTATACTTCCAGTGATGGCAACTGGTTTTCATTTTTGCAGGAGATAGTGACGCAGTACCCCGGAAACCATCTCGGCGGCGAGCCGGATTCGGAGTATTCGACGATGACGAGGGAAAATATCGGCGGATACGACGTGACGCAGATCATCCACGACGACGGGCAGATGACGTTTCTGTGGACAGATGATGAGTATTTTTTCTCCATGCATTTTAAAGGCGACTTCACCCTCGATAAGGCGCATGACATACTGCGCAGCATAAAGGCAGACCCCATCCGCACAGCAGAGCTTAACATAGAAAAATAACGAGCAGCCTGTCGGCTGCTCGTTTTGCGTTTTTGCGTATTGAATTATTCCCATTTACCCCACACGTCGGGCTCGTAACCCACGGTGGCCTGTTTGCCGTTGCGAACTATCGGCGTTTTTATAAGCCACGGACACTCAAAAAGCTTTTCAAGCTTTGCATCGTTCGAGGCAAGGTACTGGATGAGCGGGTAATCGATGTCTTCCTTGTTCATCATATCGTCAAGCCCGACGGCGTTCTTGACCGAATTGAGCTCTCCCCTGCTCATGCCGAACTTCATTATATCGACAAACTGATATTTTATCCGCCGCTCTTTGAAATAGCGCTCGGCCTTTTTCGTGTCAAAGCATTTGCTTTTGCCGAAGATCTGAATGTTCACAGTGCCGCCTCCATTATTCTCATTATATTGCTGCGGAAGATATCTCGCACAAGGTCCTCGGGGTAATTGTGCTGCAAAAGAAGCTCATAGAGCTTGCACAGATCCTGCACTCCGCCAAGGCCGCGCGGCGTTTCCTCGATGCCGTCAAAGTCACAGCCGAGGAACACGGCTTTTTCGCCGCCGAGCGACATGAAATGCTCAATGTGCGCAAACACTGCGTCCAGATCGTGACCGAGCCCCAAAAACTCGGGATACATGTTTATCCCCGCGCCGCCGCCGAGCTTAACGAGCGCTTCAAACTGTGCGTTGCTGAGGTTGCGCGGCACATTGCACACGGCTTTTGCGTTGGAATGACCGGCTATAATGGGCCTGTGGCTAAGCTCGAGCACATCCCAAAAGCCGCGCTCGGATATATGCGACATATCAAGTAGCACACCGATATCCTGCGCACGGCGCACGTAGCTTTCACCCTTCGCGGTAAGCCCCGAACCGCTGTCCATCGCAGCGCCGCAAAGCTCGTTATCGTGGTTCCATGTCAGGTGGACGATGCGCACGCCGGCAGCATACGCCTTGTCGATATCCGGCGTTTGCTCTGCGCCCTCAATTGATAGCAGCGCTGCTATCTTCCCCTCGTCTGAGGCCATGAGTATATCCTGAAAGCTCAGGCACAGCTTCACTGTGTCCTGATTTTCGTTTGTCTGTGATTTGAAAAACGCAATCGCCTCGGCCGCAAAGCGCTCGGGCTGCGGGTCATCCACCGCGCACACGGCAAACACCTGCGCCACGGGTGAGAACGCCGAAAGGCGTGCAAAGTCAATATGCAGCGAATTTGCGCGCATATTTTCGTGCATCTCCTGCGCCTGTGTGATCGTATCACAATGGCAGTCAAAAAGCGGGATGCTCATCATACTTCGGATATAAGCGGCAGTATCATGGGACTGCGCTTGGTGGTCTTATACAGATAGCCTGAAACATTGCTCTTTATGCGGCTTTTTATTGCCGACCAGTCCTTGACGCCGCTCTCCTCGCAGGCAAGGACCGTCTCCTTGGTGACGCGGCGCAGCTCATCGAGCATATCCTCGGCTTCCTTGACATAGACAAAGCCGCGCGTGAGTATCTCAGGCTCGGACAAAAGTGCATTATCCCAGGACGAGAGCGTGACAACGATGACGACCATGCCGTCCTCTGCGAGCCTGTGCCTGTCGCGCATGACGACGCTGCCGACATCGCCGACGCCCATACCGTCGACCATGACAGCCCCCGACTGAACAGCACCGTTGAGCTTTATGCCCTTCTTGGACACTTCGATGACCTTGCCGTTTTCGCCAATGACAACGTTTTTCGGCTCAACGCCCATGAGCTTGCCAAGCTCGGCATGCTTAACGAGCATACGGTACTCGCCGTGCACAGGGATAAAATACTTCGGGCGCACAAGCGCGAGCATGAGCTTCTGCTCCTCCTGCGAGGCGTGGCCGGAAACGTGCAGCGCAGTGTTGCGATCGTAAATGACCTCTGCGCCCTTGTGGAAAAGCTCATCGATGACCTTGCTTATCATATTCTCGTTGCCGGGGATAGCCGAGGCGGATATTATGACCCTGTCACCGGCGGAGATGTTTATCTGCCGGTGCTCGGAAAACGCCATGCGGTAGAGTGCCGACATCGTTTCGCCCTGAGAGCCTGTGGATATGATAACGACCTTATCCTTGGGAAGCTTATTTATCTGTGCAAGGTCAACTAGCACATTTTCCGGCGCGTTGAGATAGCCCAAAACAGTTGCTACGCGCAGGATATTTTCCATGCTTCGGCCGGTTATGGCGACCTTGCGCTTATACTTTGCCGCAACGTCGATTATCTGCTGCAGGCGGTGAACATTCGAGGCGAAGGTCGTGATAATAATGCGCTGGTCGCAGTTTTTAAACAGCATGTCAAAGGTCTCGCCGACCTTGCGCTCGGATGCCGAATGTCCGGGCTTTTCGACGTTAGTAGAATCGCTCATCAAGGCCAGCACGCCTTCGTTGCCAAGCTGGCCGAAGCGCGGCAGGTCGATGACCCTGCCCTGAACGGGCGTAAGGTCAATTTTAAAGTCACCGGTGTGAACGATAGTGCCGATAGGCGTTTTGATAGCAAGCGCAACAGCGTCGGCGATGCTGTGGTTTACCGCGATGAATTCAATGCTGAAGCAGCCGAGACGGAACACGTCGCCGGCCTTCTTAGTAAATATCTGCGTATTGTACAGCAGATCGTGCTCCTCGAGCTTGAGCTCAATAAGCGCAGCCGACAGCGCCGTTGCATATATGGGGACATCGAGCTCACCTATAACATACGGCAGAGCGCCGATATGGTCCTCGTGGCCGTGGGTGATGATAATGCCCCTCACCTTTTCGGCATTTGATTTGAGATACGATATATCTGGAATAACAACGTCTATGCCGTACATATCCTCGTCCGGAAAGCCGAGGCCGCAATCTATAACGATAATATCAGTGCCAAATTCAATGGCGGTCATATTCTTGCCGATCTCGCCGAGACCGCCAAGAGGAATGATCTTTAGCTTGTGAGTCATATATTAACCTCCTGTGAGTGATAGTTTCCGAAAATGCAAAGCAAAGGGACCCTCATCACGTCTGCCCCGTTTCGCAGCGCGCAATGAAGTCTTCCCCTTATATATTCGGTATGTAAAAGTTTATTTGTAGGGATTATACCCCTTAGATCACATTTCAATCCTGCCCTCAAGGGCGCGAAGAAGCGTGGCATCGTCGGCAAACTCAAGATTAGAGCCGACAGGTATGCCGTAAGCAAGGCGCGTGACCTTGACTTCAAAGGGCTTTAGCAGGCGCGAGATATACATGGCCGTAGCTTCGCCCTCGGTATCAGGGTTAGTTGCCATGATTATCTCTTTAATTTCACTGTTATCCTCCGCGACGCGGCGGATAAGCTCGCTTATGCGTATATCATCCGGCCCGACGTGACTTATTGGCGACAGGACACCGTGCAGGACATGGTACACGCCGTTATACTCATGGCTGCGCTCAATCGACAGAACATCGCGCGGCTCGGACACGACGCACACCGTGCTTTTATCGCGCTTCGTGCTTGCGCACACCGAGCATATTTCGCCCTCGGTGAGGTTCTGGCATATCTTGCAGCAGCAGACGTTCTTCCGCGCTTCGAGGATGGCGTTTGCAAAGCTCTCCCCCTCGCCCTCGGGCAGGGACAGGACGTGGAACGCAAGGCGCTGGGCGCTTTTGCGGCCGATTCCGGGAAGAGATGCGAACTTATCTATAAGGTTTTCCAATGAAGCAGGGAAAAATGCCATGAATGATTACTCCTATGCGTTTCTTATTGCATCTATCTGCGCTTTTCTGTCCGGCTTTCCGAACACCGCGCTGCCGGCAACGAGTACTGTTGCTCCGGCGTCTTTAACAAGCTTTGCCGTCACGGGGTCAACTCCGCCGTCGACTTCAAGCTCGCAGTCAAGCCCCCGTCTGTCTATCTCGGCCCTGAGCTCGGCTATCTTGGGAAGCTGGTCATGCATGAAGCTTTGGCCGCCAAAGCCGGGCTCGACCGTCATAACAAGCACCATATCGAGCCTGTCTATAAACGGATACAGGACGCTTGCAGGCGTTTTCGGCTTGACAGACAGGCCGACTTTTTTGCCGTTTTCCTTAACGATATCGATAGCTTCGGATATATTCTGGTACGAATCTGCCTCAACGTGGAACATAACAAGGTCTGCCCCCGCGTCGCAGAAGGCCTTGGCGTATCTGACGGGCTTATCGATCATAAGATGCACATCGAGGAACATATCCGTCATCTTGCGCACGGATTTGAGCACCGGGATACCGATCGAAATATTCGGCACGAAGAACCCGTCCATGACATCAAAGTGCACATATTCCGCTCCGCCCAAGCGGATATCCTCAATCTCCGCACCAAGGCGCGTGAAATCAGCGGACAAAATTGACGGCGCTATCTTTATCATATCAATAACCTCTGTGATATTAACGGCATAAAATGCTTTAGCGGCAATGTGCGCACGGCCGCTTTTATGATATCGGGGGCGCTCCGCGTCCCCGTCTGCGCACAGGTAAAATAATTATACTACATCATTCTTAGAATTACAAGTGAACGGATAATATATATTTTTATACAAAATGCTGATTATAACGATGCAATTTGCTTTTCCCGCGAAGCAGGATTTCATCCATCGCAGATGTATTCATCCCGTCCGCAGGACGGATTTAACTAAAAAGAAACGCCTTTTGTGTTTTTACAAAAGGCGTTTCTTTCATGGTGGAGATGGGGGGAGTTGAACCCCCGTCCGAAAGCACTTTAACAGGAACTTCTCCGAGCGCATACGGTCATTTATATTCCCTTCCCTGCGCGCCGGCCGTCAGGCTCACAGAGTCGGTAGCTTCATTATGCGTGGTGGGCTCAAAGCTTTGCACACTCACGGGCACCACTTATCGACGCTCCGTTTCGGGCCGTGGTCCTCCCGAAGGGAACGCTCGCTAATTAAGCAGCGAGAAGAACAGTATCGTTGTTGTTCTTTAATTTATAAGTGGCCCATTTTTAGGATGTTAGGCGCATCCGCTCGCTATTCCTGCCTCCATACCCCCGTCGAAACCGGTACATCCCCGTTTTTCAAGAGCGCATTTAGGCTGATACTGTTCGTTTTTGCGGTAGCCCGACAGGTAACATCGCACCAGATCGGACTGCTGCGCTATTTCACAGTGGGTGCGGCTCAAGCCGCACCCACGGCTATATTACATCTTCTCGGGTTCTGGATACTCAACGCCGAAGGTGTCGACCGTGACCTTCTTCATTGCCTGACGGTGGATGGGCTTATCGTTTCTGCCGGTCATGCACTTGGCTATTTTATCGACATTTTCCATGCCCTCTATGACCTTGCCGAATGCGGCATACTGGCCGTCAAGATGCGGGGCATCCTCATGCATGATGAAGAACTGGCTGCCTGCGGAGTTGGGAGCCATGGAGCGTGCCATGGACAGGACACCGCGGGTATGCTTGAGGTCGTTTTTGACGCCGTTCATCTTGAACTCGCCCTTTATAGAATAGCCCGGGCCGCCGATGCCTATGCCCTGGGGATCGCCGCCCTGGATCATAAAGCCGCGGATGACGCGGTGGAATATGACGCCGTCATAAAACTTATTCTTTACCAGCGAGATGAAGTTATTTACCGTGTTCGGTGCTACCTCGGGGTACAGCTCGGCCTTTATGATATCGCCGTTTTCCATTTCAATGGTCACTATAGGATTGCTCATTAGTATCTCTCCTTCAATGTTCTTTCAATGTCGCGCGCGGCTTCACGCTTTGCGTCGTCATTTCGTTTATCATACAGCTTTTTGCCCTTGCACAGACCAAGCTCGACCTTAACCCTGCTGTCCTTAAAATACAGCGACAGCGGGATAAGCGCCACGCCCTCCTGCATGACTCGGGCATTGAGCTTATTGATCTCGCGCTTATGCATCAGCAGTCTGCGCGCTCGCACAGGGTCTTTATTAAAAATATTCCCCTTTTCATAAGGGCTTATATGCAGCGAGCGCACAAACAGCTCGCCGTTTTTGACCGTGCAGTAGCAGTCCTTCATATTGACCGTTCCCGCACGCAGCGACTTTACCTCAGTTCCGGCAAGCTCTATGCCGGCCTCATACCTTTCCAGCACGAAATAGTCGTGGAAGGCCTTGCGGTTTGCCGCTATCTGCTTTGTTCCTGTCTGCTTCGGCACAAGCTCACCTCCTGTCAGCAAGGCATTATAACATATTAAACGCAAAAATCAAATAACATTCTGTAAAACACTACATGTTTGCCTTGAGAATATCCGCTATCTCAGCAACGTTTTTGAGAACATAGTCAGGCTTGCGCTCAGCAGTGTCGACGTCCTCCATCGTGCTCTCTCCCGACATAACGCAAACAGACACCGCGCCCGCATTCTGCGCAACGGCGATATCCGTATACAATCTGTCGCCAACGCAGCAGATGTTCTCGTTGGGAATGCCGGTCTGTTCGGAAATTATGTCAACCATATTGCGGTTCGGCTTGCCGATAAACACGGGCTCTACGCCGCTTGCAGCTGTAAGCAGTGCGCAGATGCTGCCGCAGTCGGGCAAGACCTCATCTGCTGGCATGGGGCACACCCAGTCTGGATTTGCGGCAATGAATGCAGCGCCGCGGCGGAGATAGTGCACGGCCTTATCGAGCTTTTCATAGGTAAGCGTAGTATCAAAGCCGACGCACACGACCTTCACATCCTCACCCTCGCCGAGGGTAACGCCGTAGCTTTCAAGCTCGCCCAAAAACGCGGGAGTTCCGACGGGATAGACCTTTGCGCCGGGGAAACGGCTGTTTAGATACATTGCCGTTGCCATGCCTGAGGTGAATACATTCTCCTTTTCACAGGGAAAGCCAAGCTTTCTGAGACGGGTTATATAGTCAACGCCTGCGCGGGACGAGTTATTGGTAAGATAAATATACTTTCTGCCGCTTTTATCGATCGTGTCAATAAAATCAACGGCGCCGTCAAACACCTCGTCGCCGAGGTAGAGCGTACCGTCCATATCAAGCAAAAACAGCTTCGTATTCAAAAGCTTATCCATTATACAGCTCCTATCTTCAAATTTACAGCGATTATTATATATTTTCTCCGCCTCAAAATCAACAACATCTTGCAAACACTGCACCATTGGTTGTACAATAACATTTAATATGGAGTTAGGAGCTTACTATGGACATTGCTTTTAATAACGGCTGGCTGTTCACCGAAGATTTTGACAGCGGCTTTGACGGCGCAGTATCGGTGCGTCTGCCGCACACCGCAAAGCAGATACCCTACAATTACATTGACTGCCGCGACTATCAGATGGTCTGCGGCTATAGAAAGCGCTTTGACGCGCCCGCCGAGTGGCAGGGCAAGCGCTGCCTTCTGCGCTTTGACGGCGCAGCTCACGAGGCAACAGTTTTCTGCAACGGCAAAAAGGTTGGATTCCACGCCTGCGGCTATACGGCATTTACGGTGGATATAACAGAGCACGTTGTGTTCGGCGGCGAGAACACCATCGTTGTTCGCCTTGATACGCGCGAGAGCCTTAATATTCCCCCGTTCGGCTTTGTTATCGACTATCTGTGCTACGGTGGACTATACCGCGAGGTGACCCTTGAGGTAAAAGACCCGGAGTATATTAAAGAAGTGCTCATCGAAAACACGGCGTTGCACGATATCCGCGTAAGGATAAGCAGCGACTGTGCAAATATTGTGACCGATATTGTTAACGGCGGCGGCAGGGTCATTGCCTCGGCTCTCGGCCGGGCATTTGAGCTGAGCGTGCCGACGGCGCAGCTGTGGTCGACCCAGCTCCCAAAAATGTACACCGCGCGCGTTCGCGCCATTCGCGATGGTGAGGTCATCGACGAAAAGTGCCTGAGATTCGGCTTCAGGACGGCAGAGTTTAAAAACGACGGCTTTTATTTAAACGGCGAGAGAATGAAGCTTCGCGGCCTTAATCGCCACCAGTCGTATGCATACGTCGGCTATGCAATGCCGACCTCGATTCAAAAGCTTGATGCAGAGATACTCAAAAACGAGCTTGGCGTCAATGCCGTGCGCACCTCGCACTATCCGCAGTCTCAGCATTTTATCGACCGCTGTGACGAGCTGGGTCTTCTCGTTTTCACTGAGATCCCCGGCTGGCAGCATATCGGCGACGAGAACTGGAAGCATCAGGCCGTTAGGAACACCGACGAAATGGTGCGGCAGTACATGCACCATCCGTCGATAATACTGTGGGGCGTGAGAATAAACGAATCGCAGGACTGCGACGAGCTTTACAGAAGGACAAACGGCGTTGCGCATCTGCTCGACTCCGGCCGTCAGACCAGCGGCGTCAGATACATTGAAAAGAGCCATCTGCTCGAAGATGTGTACGCATTCAATGACTTTTCGCACTGCGGCGATAACGCGGGGCTAAAGTCCAAAAAGTCCGTCACCTCGAAGAAGAACAAGCCCTATCTTGTTTCCGAGTGCAACGGCCATATGTTCCCCACCAAGCCCTTTGACGATGAGCGGCACAGGCTCAGCCACGCACTGCGCCATGCAAAGGTGCTCGACGCGATGTACGCCGAGGATGATATCTGCGGCATTTTCCCGTGGTGCATGTTTGACTATAACACACATCAGGACTTCGGCAGCGGCGACGGTATATGCTACCACGGCGTGATGGACATGTTCCGAAACCCCAAGCTCGCGGCGGCCGTGTACGCAAGCCAGAGCGATGATATCCCCTGCTGTGAAGTCTCGTCCTCCATGGACATAGGTGAGCATCCGGCCGGCGATATCGGCAAGGTCTATGTGTTTACAAACGCAGACCATGTTCGGCTTTACAAGGACAATGTATTCGTGCGCGAATTTGACCCCGCAGCCGGTGAGTACCCCGCACTTCCCCACCCGCCTGTTATAATCGATGATTTTATCGGCCAGCTGCTTGAAACTCAGGAGGGCTTCGATGTAAAGACGGCAGAGTCGGTCAAGGAATGTCTTAATGCGGTTGCAAAATTCGGGCCGAGCGCCCTGCCGCCCAGGATACTCGCCAAATTTGCAAAGCTCATGCTGCTCAAGGGCTTCAAATTCTCCGACGGTGTCGAGCTTTACGGCAAATACGTCGGCAACTGGGGCGGCGAGGCAACAAAATGGCGCTTTGACGCAGTAAAAGACGGCAAAGTCATAAAAAGCGTCACGCGCTCACCCGGTCAGCGTGCCCACCTTGAGGTGAGCGTCAGCAAGACGGAGCTTTGCGAGGGCGCAACATACGATGCCGCCGCCGTGAGGATACGCGCTGTTGACGAATACGGCAACCTCGCCCACTACTGGCAGGAGCCTGTTATCCTTAGCTGCAGCGGCCCGATAGAGGTCATAGGTCCCGATATCATATCACCCAAGGGCGGCTCCGGCGGCACTTACGTCAGGACCTGCGGCGCATCCGGAAATGCTCAGCTTAGCATAAACGGCATCACCGTAGATTTCACGATAAATGCATAAAAATATCCCCTGTGCATTGAACGCACAGGGGATTTTTCTATTTAATACTCTTTAAAAATATGTCGTTTAACAAGTCAGTAACGCCATGAGCCGCCTGCACTGTAGCGATCATAAGCAGATCCGTATCAATATCTGCAAAGCTTATGCTATACCCTGCATTGTTAATTAACTGGGTGATAAACGCACGTTGTGTCCGTCCATTACCTTCTCTAAACGGATGCAGCGCATTTGTAGAACAATAAAAGTCAACTATGTTTTCAGCAAACGCGTCATGAGGCAAGTCTTTGAAGTAGCGATTCTCCCTCAAACGCTCAAAAATCAATTCGGCATGAGCATTTATCTGTTCGGTACGGGTAAAAAGCGTCCCCTTTTTTCCTATATTGACGGTACGCACTTTACCCGCCCATTCGTACAAGTCAGAAAACAGATACTTATGGATGGATTTATAGTGTTCAAAATCAAATGTATCGCACAGCGGATTGCTCAGCCACTCGGCATATCTCGCCGTAGTTATAACACTTTCTATCGCACTGAGCTTTTCTTCATCTCTAATATCGAACTTGTTTATAAGAACGGCAGTGTCGGGATAGCAGTCAGCCAAAACCGGGTCCAAACTATACCCCATGTCACACCGCCTTACCTGCTCGCGCAGTTATCTCCACAACAAGTTCCGCCACAGATACTTCGCCCTTCATGAGACGGATACAATCCTTTTCAGTCTGTCCATCAACATTAAAGCCCTCCATTCTGGTCGATGCAAGGGCACTGCGTAAAGCCTCATATTCTTTCTCGTTCAAAAAAACTCCTCCTATAACAAAAGTCGTACTCTTTTCTTGAGTACGACTTTACCCTTGGAGCTGGTGGTGAGAATCGAACTCACAACCTTCTCATTACGAGTGAGATGCTCTGCCATTGAGCCACACCAGCAAAGGACATTGGTCATTTTAGCACATGTGACCCATAAAGTCAAACAAAAAAAGCAATAACAATTCGTATATTCTCAATTTTTACACGCTACGCGCTGTAAGAAAATACATTTAAAAAGTTTAAGAAATTCAAGGGTTCTGCAGGTTGCGAAATATTCGCATTTTGTTTACATAATTATTTCAGAAAATTATTTTGCAAATAGTTATCAACATTATCAACAGAGTTTTCAACACGAAAATTCTGTTGATTTTCAACGAACTCCGTCGATTTGCTAATAAATTCAAAGCTCTGAAGTCGAATTATGTTACAAGTCAGAAACAAAATATCGTTTACATAAGGCCGTATTTGTTAAGAGAATGAAACTCTTTTCCCGAGACGATAATATGGTCGAGCAATTTTATGTCGACAAGGGCAAGAGCCTCCTTTAGCCTATGCGTTGTATACTCGTCTTCCTTTGACGGAAGCGGTATCGCGCCGGGGTGGTTATGCGCGATTATAACGCTAACAGCATTGCTTTTTAACGCGGCCTCGACGAGATTTCTTATGCTTATCTCAGTCGCGTTCACAACGCCTCGGCTGAGCTGTCTGCAGGATATTATGCCGTTTGACGCATCAAGGAGCAGCGCATAGGCGATCTCGTTGACTTCAAACATGAATTTTGCAACGAAATACGCTCCGGCATCCTCGGGCTTGCGAATGACCTTAGTCGGGAGATTTTTGCTCATAAGATATCTACGGCTGACCTCGGGAACGAGCTTTATGAGCGTTGCCGCATTCTCCCCTATCCCGTCAACGGTTTTCAGCTCATCATGGCTTGCCTCGAACACGGCCGAAAGCGAGCCGAAGCGCTTTAGAAGATTATGTGCAAGCTCGTTTGTGTCCTTGCGAGGAACTGCGTAAAACAGCAGCATTTCAAGCACGTTATGGTCATTAAAGCCGTCCAGTCCGGCCTCAACGAAGCGGCTTTTCATCCGCTCTCTGTGTCCGTCATGTACGCCCATTGCGTTGTCTCTCCTACAGCTCCATATTCGCGTATGCGTTAAGATCCCAGCCGGCGGTGTTTCCGGCGAGGTATTCGTAATAGCCCTGGCAGCCGATCATCGCCGCGTTATCGCCGCACAGCTTCAGAGGCGGAACGAACAGCTCGCAGCCGGCTTTCTCCGCCGCTGCCTTGAAGTCTGCGCGAATGCGCGAGTTTGCGGCCACGCCGCCCGCAATGGCGATTTTTTTATATCCGAGCTCCTTTGCAGCCTGCATTGTGCGCGGAACGAGCGAATCGCTGACTGCCGCCGTGAAGGATGCCGCAAGCGATGCCCTGTCAAGCTCCTCGCCCTTTTGCTCTGCATTGTGGACAATATTGATGACCGCGGTTTTCAGGCCGGAAAAGCTCATTTCATACGGTGCTCCGTCAATATGTGTCCTCGGCAGGTGATACTTTTTATCGTCGCCGCCCTGCGACAGCTCGTCTATGGGCTTTCCGCCCGGATACGGCAGGCCAAGCACGCGCGCCGTTTTATCAAAGCACTCACCGGCCGCGTCGTCGCGCGTTGCGCCGATTATTTTGAGGTCAGTATAGCTTCTTACATCAATTATAAGCGTGTTGCCGCCCGATATTGCAAGGCACAGAAACGGCGGCTCAAGCTCGGGATAGGCAATGTAGTTTGCCGCAACGTGGCCCTTTATGTGGTGAACGGGAATAAGCGGGACATTAAGGCTAAGTGCCGCCGCCTTTGCAAAATTAAGCCCCACCAAAACCGTTCCGATAAGCCCGGGGGCATATGTCACGGCAACAGCATCAATATCGCTTTTTGATATCCCCGCAACCTTGATAGCCCGCTCGGCAAGCCGCGATATGACCTCGACGTGGCTTCGTGAAGCTATCTCGGGCACGACACCGCCATACACGGCATGGAGGTCTGCCTGGGAGAATATCTGGTCTGTCAGTACCTTTCGGCCATCCTCGACGACGGCTACCGCCGTTTCGTCGCAGGACGATTCAAATGCAAGTATCTTCATATTTCATTCCTCATTAAGATAACAAGTCATCAAAACGGCATCTTCACGCGGCTTGTCGTAAAAATTTTTGCGCAAGCCGACCTGAGTGTAGCCGTGCTTTTTATATAAGCTCTGCGCCGCAATATTGCCAAGGCGCGCCTCAAGCGTGAGAAAGCTCAGCTTTTTCTCACGCGCTTTTTCATAAAGCTCGCTCAGCAGCATGTCGGCGATACCCTCTCTGCGGCGCAAGGGTGTGACGGCGACATTGGATATGTACCCCTCATCGAGGACGTACATGAGCCCAACATATCCGACAGCCGCACCGGTCTCGTCCTCGGCTGCAAGGAACACATATCTTTCCTCATCAAGCTGTTTTTCAAGCTGCTCGCGCGTCCACGGAAGTGAAAAGCACTCTTTTTCTATGCGCAGGATATCGTCCAAATGCTCCTTGCGCGCCGTAACTATGCGCACCATCACATAAACTCCTCACGCAGCTCGTCAATAACGGCAAGCGTCTCATCCTCAATGCGCAAAACGCACTTTTTCCAGCCGGTCGGCAGCATGGGCGGATAGATATCGTCATCGGCAAGACACATTATGCGCTCGTCAAGGTCCTGATATTCCTCGGAAAGCTTCTGGGCCTGCAGAGCCGTCATGCACAGTATGACATCATAACTCTCTGCCAAACTGCGCGATACCTTTGCCGGGTATCTGCGCGGCAGCGGGATATCGAGCGCATCACAGCATTTAATTACACGCGTGTTTATCTCGTCCTTAACCTCAATGCCGGCAGAGCTTGCGCGCACCTCGGGGCAATATTCCGCCTTTGATGAATTGAACACCGCTTCTGCCACTATCGACAGGCTGTTGTCATCACATACAAACAGTATGCTTTTAACGTCTATGCCGTTAAAGCCGCACAGCTCCGACTGCCGCTCGTCCCAGCGTTCGAGACTACGGTCACCGGCCTGACTCTCAATGTGGTGGGTAAGCTCATGATGCAGCGTGCTTTTTAGACGGCGGCGGAACGTCTCATCGTCCATATCGCCGTAGAGCTCAACAAATGAGCCGTAGTAAAGCTCGATATGCCGCCCCATCTTTCCGCGAAAATACATGCCGAGGGTGTATCTTCCCTCTTCATCGCGCCTTGCATCCTCAAGGAAGCTCACGCCGCCGTTTAAATCTTTAAATATCTCCTCCGGCAGTTCGTCTGCCAGATCGTCGAGGATATCCCCCGCCTGTTCATAAGTCAGCATCAGTGCGCCTCTGCCCAGCTATGGCCAATTTTCGCGTCGACCGTAAGCGGAACGGAAAGCTGTGCCGCGCCGCCCATTTCCTCGCGCAGGATATTGGCAACAGTCTCCGCCTCGTCCTCGGGACACTCGCATATAAGCTCGTCATGCACCTGGAGGATGAGCTTTGCTTTAAGCCCCTCTGCCTTGAGTCTGTTATAGACATTTACCATTGCAAGCTTTATTATATCCGCCGCCGTGCCCTGTATCGGCATGTTGAGCGCAACACGCTCGCCGAACGAGCGGGTGTTGAAGTTTGACGCCTTGAGCTCCGGAAGCTCCCTGCGGCGGTTATAGACCGTTTTTACATAGCCGTCCTGCTTTGCTTTTTCGACTATATTCTTCATATATTCGCGCACACCGTCGTATTTTTCAAGGTATGCATCCATATACGCCTTTGCTTCGTTCGGGAACACGCCTATATCCTGCGCAAGCGACCAGGCCGATATGCCGTAGACGATGCCAAAGTTAACGGCCTTGGCACGGCTGCGCTGGATGCTTGTCACTTCCTCAAGCGGAGTGTTAAACACCTGCGATGCCGTAACCGCGTGGATATCCTCGCCGCTCAAAAATGCCTCCTGCATGTGCTTATCGCCGGATATGTGCGCAAGCAGACGTAGCTCAATTTGACTGTAGTCAGCGTCGACGAGCACATTGCCCTTCGAGGCTGTGAACATTTCGCGTATATGGCTGCCGAGTTCCTTGCGGATAGGTATGTTTTGAAGATTCGGCTCCGTGCTCGAAAGTCTGCCGGTTGCAGTGACGGTCATCTGGAACTTCGTGCGTATCCTGCCGTCGGGGTCAATGAGCTTTACAAGCCCGTCGGCATAGGTAGATTTGAGCTTAGTGAGCATGCGGTAATCGAGGATCATTTCAATTATCGGGTGCTTGCCGCGGAGCTTTTCCAAAACGTCGGCATTCGTGCTCCACCCGGTCTTTGTTTTCTTCCCCGCCGGAAGCATGAGCCGTTCAAAAAGCACTTCGCCAAGCTGCTTTGGAGAGTTGATGTTAAACTCTCCGCCCGCGAGCTCGTATATCGACTGCCTGAGCGCGTCGATAGAACCCGTAAGACTCTCACCAAAGCTGACGAGCGCCGCCTTATCTATCATAAAGCCCTGCTGCTGCATATCTGCAAGCACGCGGCACAGCGGAAGCTCGATATTATAATAAAGCTCCGTCATTTGAAGCTCCTCGAGCTTTGAGCGCGTAACGGGATAGAGCCTGTATACAGCCTCAGCGCCCTGAAGCTCCGCGCCAAGGTATCCCATGCTCACCCTCTGCAGGCTGTAGTCGCCCGCCGTAGCATCAAGCAAATACGCTGCCAGCGCCGTATCGTATATAAAGCCGTCCAGCGGCAAGCCCTCTGCCAAAAGCTCTGTCATAAGCTCTTTGACATTGTGCGATGCTTTTTTTATTTTATCCGAGAAAACAAGCTTTAAAAGCTTATTATAATCATCACCAAGCTCGCTCCAGTGCACACCGTACACGGCCTTGCCGTCGCAAAGCTCAATGCTGTCAAAGCCTTCAGCAGCAGTGACGGCTATAAATTCTGCCTCTGTCACAGCGCGCTCAAGAGCTGAAAATTCAGCATTTTCAATGCGCGGAAGGTGCTCTGCTTCCTGATGCAGCGCACTTTGCTTATTTTCGCTCAAGCCCCATTTTTCAATAAACTTATTAAAGCCGAGCTTTTTAAATATATCGTACAGCTCAGGTCTGTAGTCTTCATGCCATACCGCGGTATCGGGCGCAAAATCTATCGGCGCATCGCAGCATATGGTCGCAAGCTCATATGAAAGGCGTGCGCTGTCCTCACCCTCGCGCAGCTTTTTTCTCACGCCCTCCTTCACATCGAGCGTGTCAAGCTGAGAATAAATCGTATCAATATCAGCATAGCGCTGGACTAAGCTCATCGCCGTTTTTTCGCCCACGCCGGGCACGCCGGGGATATTGTCCGACGAGTCACCCATCAGGGCCTTGAGGTCGACTATGTGCTTGGGCGCAAAGCCGTATTCATCAAAAAACACCTCGGGCGTATACTCCGTGGTCGTCGTCTGACCCATGCGGCTTTTTACGTGGCAGACATGGGCAGAGTCTGTAATAAGCTGAAAGCTGTCCTTATCACCGGTGACAATGCGGCAGTCCCAGCCGGAAGCGGTGCAAATTTTTGCAACAGTGCCGAGGATATCGTCCGCCTCATAGCCCTCAAGCTCAAGGCGCAGTATGCCCATTGCGTCAAGCACCTGCTTGAGTATCGGCATCTGCACTGCAAGCTCATCGGGCATTCCCTTGCGCTGTGCCTTATAGCCGTCATAGCGCAGATGTCTGAAGGTCGGCGCCTTGAGGTCAAAGGCAACGCACACGGAATCGGGCTTCTCCTCATCAAGGAGCTTGCGCAGTATCGCAATAAAGCCGTAAACTCCATTTGTCGGCGTACCGTCGGGGGCATTGAGCGCCCTTACGCCGTAAAAGGCGCGATTTACTATGCTGTTTCCGTCAAGGATCAGAAGTTTCATCATTTCACCTCGCCGCGCAGGCGGACGATCTCATCACGAAGCTGGGCGGCAAGCTCGAATTCGAGCATCTTTGCCGCTGCTTTCATTTCCTTTTCGAGCTTTTCTATAAGCTCCTTGCGTTCGTTGTTTGTAAGCTTCACGCCGTCAGCGCGGCGCAGAGCCTTTTCGCTCTCGCTGGATATTTCAATAAGCTCACGCACGCTTTTGACAATAGTCTTCGGCACGATGCCGTGAGCCTTGTTGTATGCATCCTGCTTTGCACGGCGGCGCTCTGTCTCGTCGATTGCAAGGCGCATAGAGCGTGTCACCGTATCCGCGTACATGATGACTGCGCCCTCCGCGTTTCGCGCGGCGCGGCCGATGGTCTGGATAAGGCTCGTCTCGCTTCTGAGGAAGCCCTCCTTATCGGCATCCAAAATAGCAACAAGGCTGACCTCCGGAAGGTCGAGTCCCTCGCGCAGAAGGTTTATGCCGACGAGCACGTCGAAGTCACCCAAACGCAGGCTGCGGATTATCTCCATTCGCTCAATAGCGCCGATATCGTGGTGCATGTATCTGCACTTAATTCCCGCAGCGCCGAGGTATTCCGTCAGATCCTCGGCCATTTTCTTCGTAAGCGTCGTCACCAGTGTGCGCTGGTCTTTTTCGATGCGCAGGTTAATTTCGCTTATCAGGTCGTCTATCTGCCCCTCTATCGGGCGCACGGATATCTCGGGGTCGAGCAGACCCGTCGGGCGGATTATCTGCTCTGCCACCTGCCCTGCCCTTTCGCGCTCAAACTCACCCGGCGTCGCGGAAACGTACACCGCCTGATTTATGAGCTCCTGGAATTCCTCGAATTTAAGCGGCCTGTTATCAAACGCCGACGGCAGGCGGAAGCCGTATTCAACAAGCGATTCCTTGCGTGCCCTGTCGCCGCGGTACATTGCCCTGACCTGCGGAAGTGTAACATGGCTTTCGTCGACAAAAAGCAAAAAGTCCTTCGGGAAATAGTCCAGCAGCGTCATCGGCGCGCTCCCCGCGGGGCGGTTTGATATTATGCGCGAATAGTTCTCTATACCGGAGCAGTAGCCGAGCTCCTGCATCATTTCAATATCATAATTTGTGCGCTGAGATATACGCTGAGCCTCAAGAAGCTTCCCGTTTTCCTCAAAAAAGCTGACACGCTCGGCGCACTCATTGCGTATATCGCCGATGGCGCGCGCCATCTTATCCTTGCCGACAACATAGTGGCTGGCAGGATATATCGCCGCGTGGTTAAGGTACCGCACCGGTGCGCCCGTCACGACGTTTACCTCGCTTATCCTGTCGATCTCGTCGCCGAAAAATTCGACCCTTATTGCCTTATCGTTTGCGTATGCGGGGAATATCTCCACCGTGTCGCCGCGAACGCGGAACATGTTGCGCTCAAAGGCAATATCGTTGCGCTCATATCGTATCTCAATAAGCTTGCGCAGAAGCTCGTCAATGTCGCGCGTCTGACCCGGGCGCAGGGATATGACCATGCTTTTGTAGTCAATTGGGTCGCCAAGGCCGTATATGCACGAGACGGAGGCAACTACGATAACATCGCGCCGCTCAAAAAGGCTCGATGTCGCACTGTGGCGCAGTCTCTCTATCTCGTCATTAATGGCGCTGTCCTTCTCAATGAAGGTGTCCGTGTGCGGGATGTATGCCTCGGGCTGGTAATAGTCGTAGTACGAGACGAAGTATTCGACCGCATTATCCGGGAAGAATTCGCGAAACTCCGAGCATAGCTGGGCTGCAAGCGTTTTGTTGTGCGCAAGCACGAGCGTCGGGCGGTTTATCCGTTCGATCACCGAGGCCATCGTAAACGTCTTGCCCGAGCCCGTAACGCCGAGCAGCACCTGCTCATCAAGGCCGTTTTCGATGCCGCGAACAAGCGTATCGATAGCTTCCGGCTGGTCGCCCATCGGTGAATATGAAGATTTCAGCTTAAATCCGTCCACGCGCGCCTCCGCAAATAGTTTTACAGTTTATTATATCACGCCCATAAAAAAATCACAAGACGGACCTGCCGCCTTGTGATGATTATTCACTTCTTGTCCGCGATAATAAACGAGCATATCACGGCCGTTATCGGAACAGACAGAATAACGCCTATGCTGCTGGCTACGCCGCTTATGACCTCTATCGCAAGATAGGACGAGCTCAGGAGCTGATACGGCTGCAGACCTATCGAGTACAGGTATATGACTATAACAAAGCTGCTGCCGATAAAGGCCAGGATCAGCGTGTTTGTCATCGTTCCAACCATATCGCGTCCGATGTTCATGCCGGAGCGGAAAAGCTCCTTTGCGCCGAGCTTAGGGTCGACCTCATGAATTTCAGACAGTGCAGAGGATATGCTCATTGCAACGTCCATAACAGCGCCGAGCGCACTTATGATTATGCCGCCGACGAGAAGATAGCGCAGACCGATAGGCGTTCCCGTCTGCCTGAGCTGCAAAAGCGGCTCGACATCGGCGATGCGCATACCGTCAATACGGGCAAGGCTCTGAGCGATGAGGCCAAAGAGCATCGCTATCGCAACGCCGCATATGGTGGCAAGGCAGGCACATACGATTTTTTTGCTCACTCCGCCGAGGATGACAAACGAAACTATCGCCACATACGCGCACACGAGGAACACCGTAAGCAGCGTAGGCGCACCCTTCATCAGCGCGGGTATTAGTATCCAGAACAGGCATATCACCGTTATCGCAAGGCCGACAAGCGATTTTGCGCCGGTTTTTCCGCCGACGAGCACCGTCGCGATGATAAACAGCAGGACGATTATAACAAGCGCGGTCGTTCTGTTGAATTCATACACGCTTGCAACATGTGAGCCATCTTCATAGGTTGAAATTATCATGACCACACTGTCACCCACGTCGACTCTGCCGCCGTACAGCGGGCCGACATAGTTGCTGACCTGCAGCATCTCTCCCTCATAACGGCCGGAGGTGACTTCAACGATGAGAAGCTGCTCGCCCCTGAGCGCATTATCCGCTGTGGGGTCTGCCTCCGTGCTGTCGGACAGTACCTGCGTGACCGTGCCCTTCTCATATTCCGCAAATTCCGCCGCCTCAATGCTCTCCTCCGCTTCCGGAGCGACCCACAGGCGCACGGCAATGAATATCACAAGCGCGGCGGCAAGGATGATAAGCGCTGTCTTATTTTTTTGCACATACTGTTTCATTTGCATCAGCTCGCTTTCATATTCAGGATAGCAAGACGCAGGCCTTTTGTCAAGAAACACAAAATATTGGGGTGAAATTCTTTCATATTGCACAAACATTGTGTTTTTGGCGCGAAACATGTGGAAATTACACATCAGATATGTTAGTATTAATGTAGCGAAGTTTTATCCCAAAATATTAAGGAGGTAATTAACAAATGAGAACAACGAAGCTCAACAGATTCCTGTCTCTGCTCTTGGTGCTGGTCATGATAATGACCCTGCTCCCGACAGCGGCATTTGCGGATGCGGGAACTGTTAGCGCAACATTGATCACCGACGCAAGCACATTGACAGTCGGCGACAAAGTCATCATTGCTGCCAAGGATTCTGATTTTGCGCTAAGCACAAATCAGAAATCCAACAATCGCGGGCAAGCTGCTGTAGAAAAAAATGGCAGTTTGCTTACGTGCGGCGCTGATGTGCAGACGCTTACGCTTGCAGCCGGAACCAAAGAAGGCAGCTGGGCATTTTATACCGGCAGCGGCTATCTTTATGCCGCAAGCAGCAGCAGCAACTATTTGAGAACCGAAAAAACACTTAGCGATAATTCATCTTGGTCAATTGAGATTGCCAATGATGGTAACGCCACTGTAAAAGCACAGGGCGAATATACTCGCAACTGGCTTAGATACAACGAAACCAGTTCCTTGTTCGCCGCTTACGCCAATGGCCAGAAGGATATTGCCCTCTACAAAGTAGACGCCGGGCTGGAGGCAGTTGCTGCACCGACGGGTAC
>CAZWJM010000008.1:24798-43467 GCA_964634435.1 uncultured Oscillospiraceae bacterium
TTGCCCTCTACAAAGTAGACGCCGGGCTGGAGGCAGTTGCTGCACCGACGGGTACGGCCTCCGGCGATATTAAGGTCGGCGATACTGTCGAGTTTGCATGTACGACCGAGGGCGCAGCGATAAAGTACAAGCTCGGTGACGGCGAGTATCAGGATTATACTGCGCCTATCACCATCGATACTTCCGTTGCGATTACCGTCAAGGCCGTTAAGGGCGGCATGGCCGACAGTGAAGAGGTCACGTTTAATTACGAGGCCTACAATCTTGTCGACAAGTACAAGCTCCTCGAAACTACCCCCGCAGACGGCGACAAGGTGGTTATCTTTAACGCCGGAAACAACTATGCTGTAAGCTCAACTATTTTGAGCAGCTACTATCTCACCCCTGTTTCCGCAACCGTCACAAACAATGTTCTGTCGGCAACAAGTATGGACGGAATAGTTTGGGATGTCACTAAGAATGACAACAGAACTTATACGTTCAAGCAAGGCGATAAAACTCTTGCTATCAATAGTGGAACAAACAGCAAAGGGAATACTGTATACAATCTTAATGTTTCCGGTACTGGATATCCTAATTTTGATGTAACTACTTGTAATGATGAGAACAGTTCATATTATCTCTCCGCAAATGGACTTACAGGTAGCTATGGCAATGTGTACATCGAATACTTCCTGTTCACAAAAACCAACACTCCCGAATTTTCCGCCTACTGCACCAGCATCAACAAATTAACCGAAAATGATTTTGCATTCCAGTTTTACAAGCTGACGCAGGAAAAGGAATATGTCAGCGACGAGCCTGCTGAGCCCACATACAATACAATTGCAGAAGCTCTCGCCGGTGAAAACGGAACCAGTTTCACCGTCAAGGGCGTTGTAACGCTTGTTGATGATAAGAACATTTATCTTCAGGACGCGACCGGCGGTATCTGCCTGCGTCTGAGCGCCGCTCCTGCTGACATTTCTCTTGGAGATACCATCATCGGCACAGGCTCTAAGACTGTTTATAACGGTCTCCCGCAGCTCGGAAGCGGCAGCTATGAGAAGTCAAGCGGCTTGACGCTCAGCGCTAAGGCAACAACTATAGACGCTCTCACCGCAGCCGATATCTGCACCTATGTGAGCCTCAAGAAGCTTGAGATCACCGAGGTATACGACAATAGCGGCACTTACACTGCTCCCAACATCACCGTCAAGGACGGAAACGGCAAAACCATTCAGCTTTACAAGGCCGTTATAAATAAAGACAGTGACGGCGCCTGGGAGTACAAAGTCGGCGACGTTATCGATATAACCGCCGCAGTCAGCTACTATCAGAACAATACCGGTGACGGTAAGTATCAGCTTCGCAACACATTGGCGAGCGAAGTTAAGCTACATACAGAAGGCGAATACGGCAAGATCACTTCTGCTGATAAGCTTGTTGATGGCACTTATGTAATGGTCGTTTCCACCGGCTATGCACCGCTAGAATTCAGCAGCAATTGGCTCACTGCGGTACAGCCCACTATCGAAAACAATAAGGTCACCGTCAGCGAGGGTGCTGTTTGGACGCTGAATGTCACGGGGAACACCGTTACCCTCACCGACAAAAACGGCGTTGCCATCGCGCCAAAGGACACAGCAACTAACGGTATCACCGCCGCCAGCTATGACTGGACATGGACGTTTGATTCCAGCACTCAGACCTTCCGCTTCAAAGGTGACAGCGTTACTCTGGCCAGCAACAACAGTACGGACGCCCAATATGGCGGCTTCAACAAATTCCGCGCCTACAAGGACAGCACGGTTACCAGTCAAAAATACCCCTGTGACTTCACATTGTATAGCGTGGATCCTGATTCCGAAATCCCTGTAACGCCCTCGCCTTCTGATGTTCTGACAGTCGGCTCCAAGGTCATGATCTACAACCAGAATGCAAAGGCTGTTCTGGCGGAAGAGGGTTCTTCTAAGGTCATTGAAAAGGCGCTGGCTACCGTCACCGACGGCGAGATCACCGAGGTCGAAAACGGCGGTGTTCTGTTCACTGTCGAGAAAAACGGCGATTACTATCGCTTCAAGAATAAGACCTACGGCTATCTGTGCTCCAACGGAACCGGCAACAACGCTTTCTATTCCAAGGACTTCTCCGAGGAAGGTGTTTCCTCCGAGGATGCCGATTGGACCGTGCGCACCTGCTCCGGCGACGTTGGCGGCTACGAGCTGGAGAGCCGCACGGCAAAGTTCAACGGTAGGTACAGTCAGTGGCTCGAGTACTACTCCGACAGCTTTAAGAGCTACTCGATGTACAACGTCACCGACTACACCATTTATTCGTTCTACTTCTACCCCGTTGCTGAGGGCATCAAGCTCGATGGAGATGTTGCAAACAACCCGAAGGTGGTCTTTACCTCCGGCGATACCGCTCTCAAGGGTTGTGATTACACCCTCACCTTCTACATTGATGACATCAACACCATCGACCAGAAAAACATCAATGTCAAAGATTTCAATGGCAGCATCTACAACTTTAAGGACACGGAGGACGGCTATTCTGCCACCATCCCCGCATCCTACCTTGTTGGTGAAAAGATCGTCCTGATCGTCACGATCAAAAATGACGATGGAATAGATGCCTACGAAGGCAAGCACACTGTCACTATTCTGGACGAGCCCAGCATCGGCGAGGTCACGCCCGCAGCCAATAGTCAGACCGGCGATAATAAGAAGCCTGTCATCTCCGCTGATGTCTTCAACGCGGGCACGAACCCCACAATCACGATGACTCTCAACGGCACCGCGGTCAATGCCGCCTTCGCAAACGGCAAGGTCAGCTACACTCCCGCAAATGATATGGCTGACGGCAAGGTTATCGTCACCCTTACAGTAACGCGTGCAGACGACAAGGTCGTCACCAAGACCTGGAGCTTCACAGTCGGCAGGAGCCAGTTCCAGCTCTACTTCGGCCAGCTGCACAGCCATACGCAGTATTCCGACGGCTCAGGTTCGCTGGAGAGCGCACTGAGCTACGTTGAAAGCCTCCCGGCAAGCGCAAATGTTCAGTTCGTTGCCTTCACCGACCATTCCAACTACTTTGACGGCAGTAAGGCCGGCGGCACCGCAAACCCCGAGGGCGCATTGTACGACATGAGCCTTGCCTCCTCCGAAAGCCAGAATCTCTGGAACTCCTACAAGAGCGCGGTTTCAGAGTTTAACGAGAAGAACGCGGGCAGCATGGTCGCGCTTGCGGGCTTTGAGATGACCTGGTCCGGCGGCCCGGGACATATCAACACCTTCAACACTCCGGGCATCGTCTCCCGCAATAACGCTACGCTCAACAACAAGACGGACGATGCAGGCATGAAGGCATACTACTCCCTGCTCAGTCAGAGCGAAGGCGCAGCTTCCATCAGCCAGTTCAACCACCCCGGCTCCACCTTCGGCACGTTCAGCGACTTCGCGTATTGGGATGCTGTTATCGACAGCCGCATTTACCTCGTCGAGGTCGGCAACGGCGAAGGCCAGATCGGCGCAGGCGGCTACTATCCCAGCTATGAGTACTACACCATGGCTCTGGATAAGGGCTGGCATGTAGCACCCACCAACAACCAGGATAACCACAAGGGCAAGTGGGGCAACGCAAACGATGCACGCGACGTTATCCTGACGGATAACTTTACCGAAGAGGGCATCTATGAAGCTCTGCGCGCTCTGCGCGTTTACTCCACCGAGGATAAGAACCTCAGTATAACCTACACCGTTAACGGTGAGCAGCTCGGCAGCCAGATCGTCGAAGTCCCCGAAAAGCTCGCCTTTGACGTAAGCGTATTTGACCCCGACTCGAGCGATTCGATAAGCAAGGTCGAGATCATCGTAAACTCCGGCAAGGTAGCATACACATGGAACAAGGTCGAGGATCTGCAGCGCGGCGAATTCTCCGTCGAGCTTGATCCCGAGTACAGCTACTACTACATCCGCGTAACTCAGGCAGATGGCGACCTTGCTGTCACCGCTCCTGTTTGGGTCGGCGAAAGCCTCATGCTCGGCATCTCCGACGTTAAGTGCAGCGCCTCCACCCCCGTAACGGGCGAGGAGCTCACGCTCACAACAACGTTCTTTAACAGCGAGAGCATCGACGCTAAAGTCAAGAGTATCACTTACACCACAAACGGCAGCGAAGTTATCGGCACCGATAATACCGGCGTAACGATAAACGCAAACAGCACCGGCACCGCAGAGTTTAAGTACACTCCGACGAAGGCCAAGGTCATGACCATAACCGTAACCGCGGTTATCGAGCAGGACGGCAAGGAATACACATTCTCGAAGGATATCGAGCTCGATATCGGCGACGCTGATAAGCTTGTTTACATCGGCATTGACGCTTCGCACTATAACGAATATGTCGCCGGCAACTACAAGGATTCCATGGGCAACTTCTCGAACCTTGCAGCCAAGTACAGCGTGCGCACAGTTGAGCTTGCGACAAGCGCTGACCTTATAGCGGCTTGCAGCAATGACAAGTACAAAGCTCTTATCCTCACCGCACCCAGCCGTCGTCTAGCGGCAGCTCAGGAGGCACTGCTTGTCTATACTGCGGATGAACTTGCCGCAATCAGAAAATTCAACAAAAATGGTGGAACAGTGATTTTGGCCGGCTGGTCTGACCATTACGAGTCCTCCGATGTAGGAACCATCGAAAACTTTACAGCAGACAAGCATATGGCCGCAACACAGAACACCATCCTCGAAGCGCTAGGCTCAAGCCTGCGTATAAGCGATGACGCAACGTATGACGATGTGTTCAGTGCGAATGACGGCGTTGAGCAATGGCGTCTTTACTTCAACACCTATAACTTTGATAACTTCCTTGCAGACGGTATCATAGTCGATCCCGATAACGACTACGACCGTATGTACACCGAGGTGTTCAGCCACTACGGCGGCGCAAGCATTTACACTGTAGACGGAACGCTTCCCGGCACCGTAAGCCCGCTGGTATACGGCCACAGCAGCACCTACTCCAAGGATACCGACAGCGACGGTCTCGGCGGCAGCACGCCCAAGTACACCTATGCCGAAGGCGATGATCGCCTGATGATCATGGCATCCGAGCAGCTTGACGGACAGGGTCTGATAGTTGTTTCCGGCGCGGCATTCATGTCAAACTTCGAGGTTCAGGCTACCATTGAGGACAACGGCTCCGAAAAGAACTACTCCAACTACAGAATCTGCGAAAACCTGCTCCGCTACATTAACCCCATCACCATAACGCCCATCAAGGACGTTCAGGCAGAAGAAGAGGAAGGCGTAAAGTACACCATCGAGGGTGTCGTCACCTCCAATGCTTCCGGATATGATGCAGACACCGCATTCTTTGACTGCATCTATGTTCAGGACGAGACTGCCGGCATAAACGCATTCCCTGTTGCAGGCAACTATAAGATCGGCGACAAGGTGCGCATCACCGGCACGACGAGCTCTTATCAGGGCGAGCGTCAGATCGCAGTAAGCAGCATTGAGAAGCTCGGTGAAGCCACTCCTGTCGAGCCTGTTGCAGCAACTGCAAAGCAGATAAATGACGGAAGCCTCCTCGGTTCTCTCGTAAAGGTCAGCGGCACCATCACCAAGGTCGAGGTATCCGACGGCCTTATCCAGACCATCCTCGTAAAGGACAAGACCGGCACTTGCCGCCTGTTCATAGATGGTTATATCACCACCTCCAAGGATGTTGAGGGCGCAGTTGTCGGCGCAAATGTAGAGGCAGTAGGCCTTTCATCGTACGACAACACCTTCGTTCTCAATGACGGCACAGCAATGGCCGCACGTATCCGTATTCGCGACAGAGCTGATATCGTCTGCACCGCCGGTAGCGGCTCCAGCTCCGGCAGCAGTGTGGGTGGCCGTGCAAATATCACGCTCACCGCAAACAGTGCAGAGCTCAAGTATAACGGCAGCGAGCAGAGCGTTACGGGTCTTGTTGACAACACCTTCACCTACGGCGGCAAGGTATACACCGTGACCGGCCTCACAGTCGGCGCAAACGGCACCGACGCCGGCACCTACAACACCGCCGTAAGCGGCAGAGCAACTGTCAAGGATGCTCAGGGCAACGATCTCACCAGACTGTTTAACATCGTCGTCACCACGGGCACGCTCACGATTGCAAAGCGCGACGTCACCCTGACCTCCGCAAATGCCCAGAAGCTTTATGACGGCAAGGCTCTTACCGCCGATGCTGTCACGGCGACCGGCGACGGATTTGCCGAGGGCGAAGGCGCAGTGTTTACCGTGACCGGCACGCAGACCAAGGCCGGCGAAAGCGCAAACAGCTTCAGCTACGCACTCACCGATGCGACCAAGGCTGCAAACTACAACATTACCACTGTTGATGGCAAGCTCACTGTTAGCAAGCGCAGTGTGACCCTTACCTCCGCAAGCGACAGCAAGTGCTATGACGGCAAGGCCCTTACTAACGACACCGTCACAGTCTCCGGCGACGGATTTGCTGAGGGCGAAGGCGCGGTATTCACTGTGACCGGTAAGCAGACCAGGATCGGCGAGAGCGCAAACAGCTTCACCTACACACTCAAGCCCGGCACAGACGCTGCAAACTACAGCATCACCACCGTTGTTGGCAAGCTCAAGGTCGTTAACTTCCCGTTTACAGACGTTGCAACGAACGCATGGTGCTTCGAAGCTATCGATTACCTGTGGCGCAACGACATCGTAAAGGGCGTAAGCGCAACTGAGTATGATCCCGACGGAACACTCAGCAGAGCAATGTTCGTCACCATGCTCTACCGCATTGCAGGCTCACCCGATGTTTCCGGTTTGAGCGCTAAGTTCACCGACATTGATATCGATTGGGCGCACGATGCGATCATTTGGGCATGCAACGCAAATGTCACCAAGGGCATAAGCGCAACCGAATTTGCTCCCGATCTTGAGATCGACCGCGCAATGATAGTGACGATGCTCTATCGCTTCTGCGGCTCGCCCGCTGTAAGCGGCAGCATCAGCTTCAAGGACGCGGCTGATATCCCCGACTACGCAAAGGACGCAGTCATCTGGGCAACTCAGAACGGCATCATAAACGGTTACACCGATAATACGTTCAGACCCACAAATACTGCAACACGCGCAGAAGCAGCAGCAATGCTCTACCGCTTCATCACCAAATAATCAATACCAAGCAAAAAACAAGGCTTCTTTGAAGCCTTGTTTTTTTTATTCATTATCCAAATTTTCTTCGCCCCATTTGGCGAGTTCGGTGAAGACCGGCAGGAGAGCTTTGCCCTTTTCGGTCAGGGAGTATTCAACGTGCGGCGGGATTTCGTTAAACTGCTCGCGGTGGACTATGTCGAGGTCTTCAAGATCGCGCAGGGTGTTCGTGAGCATCGTGTTCGTTATCCGCGGCACGGCTTTTTTAAGCTCTCCAAAGCGGCAGGACGGCCTGCGGCACAGCTCATAGATTATATGTGTCCTCCACTTGCCGCTCAAAAGCTCCAGCGTTCGGCGCATTGGGCAATTATCGCTGACCTCCGCTGTCATGACGCGGTTCAAATATTCCTCGGGCGTAAGTTCCTTTTTCATGCTTCCTCCGGTATTATAAAACGTACTATGTACGTCTATTCTGCGTACTTGCGTATAAATATCATACATAGTATAATTTTTATACTAAGCTTTGTCAAGGAGGCACAACATGAAAACTGCAATAATATATTCTTCTACCCACCACGGCAACACCAAGAAGCTGCTCGACGCCATCGCCGAGAAAAACGAGGTAACGCTCATCGACGTTGAGAAAGCTCCAGCCGCTAATCTCAACGACTTTGACCGCATCGGCTTTGCGTCCGGCATATACTACTCGAAATTTAATAAGTCGCTGCTGGCCTATGCCGAGGCAAACATGCCCGAGGGCAAGCCCACCTTCTTCATTTACACCTACGGCGCTGAAAAGCAGGGCTACACCAAGGCAATAGCCGAGGCTGTCAGCAAGCACAACGCAAAGGTGATCGGTGAGTTCGGCTGCTTTGGCTTCAACACCTACGGCCCGTTCAAGATCATCGGCGGCATTGCAAAGGGTCATCCCGATCAGGCCGATCTCGACAATGCCGTAGCATTCTACGCAGGGCTTTAACAAAAACGCAAAGCGGCAGAGCATTGCTCTGCCGCTTAAAATTTAATAAAGAAAAAGCTCTTGTCAAAAGACAAGAGCTTTTTTATGGAGCGGGCAACGAGACTCGAACTCGCTACCTCCACCTTGGCAAGGTGGCGCTCTACCGGATGAGCTATGCCCGCAAACGGAACAAGATAAATAATACCACAGATTTTGAATTTGTCAAGTACAATTTACCTTGTTTCGCGGATTTTATTTATTATCGCTTATATCGCCGAAGCCCTGGCCGAAAACGTTCTTGGCATCGGTTATTATGAAGAAGGCATTCTCGTCGATATTCCTGATTATCTTGCGGATATCGGCTATCTGCGTGCGCTTAACGACGCACAGGAGCACCTGCTTATTCTGATGCGAATACGCACCCTCGCCCTCGAGGATGGTGACGCCGCGGTGCAGATGGTCTGTGATATCGCTAATAAGCTGCTCGCTTTTTTCGCTGATGATATAGCAGACGTTCGAGTTGTCGATACCGTACAGCACAAGGTCTACGACCTTGGACACGACGAACATGGCTATGACAGCGTACATTGCCTCCTCGACCTTTTGGAATATGAGCGCAAATGCGAGGATGATGACAGCGTCGGTTATCATGATGAGCGTGCCGAAGTTGAGGTACGGGAACCTCAGGCGCACGAATTTTGCGATTATATCCGTGCCGCCCGTCGTTGCGCCGGCATAATAGATTATGCCGAGGCCGAGGCCCTTGACCGCGCCGCCGATTATGCACGCAAGCAGCATATCCTGCGTCGGGCAGAAGTTTATGAATGCAAACATGTCAACGAGCACGGATGACAGGAGCATACCGACAAACGAGCCGATGACAAATTTAGTGCCGAACTGCCGCCATGCGATGATGAAAAGCGGGATATTGAGGATGATGTTCATAACGCCGACGGGCAGATCCGTCAGGTAGTTAATAATCATCGCTATACCGCTTACTCCGCCGACGATGATGGAGTTCGGGTAAAAGAAAAACTGAAATCCCGCTGCAAACAGAGCAGAACCAAGGATTATAAGCGCATACTGGATAATGTATTCACTTGTTTTCGCGGTTTTCATTGTATCTCCTTTTAGTCAATCAGCGAAAGCTGAGTCTCTCCCCTGTCCTCTTCCTTGAGCAGCGCTCCGGCAGCGGGCAGGCTCCTGACACGATAGCGGGAAATGTTTTGGATAACAGTCTCGCTCAGGGGGCAGGCCATGGTAAGCTTGTGGTTTTTCTTCAGGTTCATTACAGCAACGCCCTGCGTTGAGCGGCTGGTTTTGAGCTGCAGCAGAGTAGTGTTGAAAACAAGCGCTCTGCCGCCGGACGAGAAGGCGGCCATATCCGTCTCCTCCCCTATTATCTCGACCGAGACGAGCGGACTCTTGTCGCTGTAGGCGTTAATGAGCTTTTTGCGGTTTGTTTTCGTCTCATAGCAGCCGAGGTCAAGCCGCGCGACCTTGCCGTTTTCGAAAAACAGCAGCAGATTCTTGCGGTAATTGCCGGGGTCGACGACGGCAAGCACTCTCTCGCCATCGTCCATGTTGAGCTTTGTCGGCAAATACGTGCCCAGCGCAGATGCCTTGGTATCGTCAAAATCGCTCAGACGGGTCTTGTACACCTGCTGACGGTCAGTGAATATAAGAAGCTCCGTGCGGTTAGTTGCTTCAAAGCTTAGTTTCAGCGCGTCGCCGTCTTTAAACTTCTGCTCACTGCTCATGCGCAGTGACAGGGGCGTTATCTTCTTTATATAGCCCTCGTTTGACAGGAATACCGTTACGGGGTAATCCTCAACAGTGTCGGCCTCGGTATACTCCTCTATCTCGGACGCGTACACAATACCCGTTCTGCGCGGCGAGGGGTACTTTTTTATTATGGCCTTGAGCTCGGAGATAATGATGCTTTTTATCTTTCTGCGGCTGTTGAGCGTATCCTCGAGCTCGGCTATCGCCTTTTCAAGCTCCTCTATCTCCGAGGTGCGTTTGAGGATATATTCGCGGTTAATATTGCGCAGCTTTATCTCCGCAACGTATTCAGCCTGTATCTTATCGATGCCGAAGCCCATCATCAGGTTCGGGACGACTTCGCTTTCAAGCTCCGTGTTGCGGATTATGGATATCGCCTTGTCGATGTCCAGCAGTATCATCTCAAGACCCTTGAGCAGATGCAGCTTATCCTTTTTGCGGCTGAGGTCAAAATACACTCTGCGGCGCACACATTCAATGCGCCACGCCGTCCACTCGCCGAGTATCTCCTTTACGCCCATGACCTTGGGGTTTCCGGCGACGAGGATATTGAAGTTGCAGGGGAAGCTGTCCATAAGCGGGGTGAGCTTAAACAGCTTCTGCATGAGCTTTTCAGGATCGGTGCCGCGCTTGAGATCGATGGCGAGCTTCAGACCGCTGAGGTCTGTTTCGTCGCGCATATCGTTTATCTCTTTTATCTTGCCGGCTTTTATGAGCTCTGCGACCTTGTCGACTATAGCCTCCGAGGTCGTCGTATACGGTATCTCGTATATCTCGATGATGTTTTCCTTGGGCAGATGACGCCAGCGGGCGCGCACCTTGAAGCTGCCGCGGCCTGTGTTATATATGCCCTCCATTTCGCTGCGGTCATATATGATCTCGCCGCCTGTTGAAAAGTCGGGAGCGGGCATGTACAGGAACAGGTCACAGTCCGGGTCCTGAAGATATTCTATCGTCGCACGGCAGGTCTCTTCAAGGTTAAAGCCACATATCTGGCTTGCCATGCCGACTGCAATGCCGGTGTTGCTTGACACAAGCACGTTCGGGAACGCCGTCGGCAAAAGCGCTGGCTCCTTCATGCTGCCGTCGTAGTTATCGTTAAATTCGACCGTGTCCTTGTCGATATCGCCGAAGACCTCGGTGCATATGCCGGCAAGCTTTGCCTCGGTGTAACGCGAGGCGGCAAAGGACATATCGCGCGAATACACCTTGCCGAAGTTGCCCTTGGAGTCGACAAACGGGGTCAGAAGCGCGTCATAGCCCTTTGAAAGGCGCACCATGGTTTCATATATCGCCGCGTCGCCATGCGGGTTAAGGCGCATCGTCTGGCCGACGATATTTGCGCTTTTCGTGCGTGAGCCGGTCAGAAGCCCCATTTTGTACATCGTGTACAAAAGCTTGCGGTGCGAGGGCTTGAAGCCGTCTATTTCGGGTATGGCGCGGGATATGATGACGCTCATTGCATAGGGCATGTAGTTTTGCTCAAGCGTCTCTGTTATCGGCTGCTCGAGTACCTCAGCGCGCAGGCCGATAACATTGGGGTTATCCATATGTTTCTTTTCAGGTTGCTGTTTCTTAGCCATAGCTTATCCTTTCAGCGCTTCTTGCCCTTGCTTTTTGCGCCGGTTATGAGATTTCTTTTGCATCTCGGGCAGTTAACGGCCTTGAACAGACCGAGGTAAATATGCTTGCCGCAGTTGGGGCATTTGCAGTAAAGCGCTATCACCGCAAATGACGCCACAAAAAACAGCAGCGACATAACAGTCGACACTGCGCCAAAGCTCGTCCCGCTTGTGAACAGTCCCGCAAGGCAGAACACTAAGCACATTGCAAGCAGGAGCTTAACCAAGTTTCTTGCTTTATCGAATTTCATTATCTACACCTCTCAAGAAATATCTGCCATGTCAAGATACAGGTATCCGTTTTCGGCGATATGCGTTTTTCTGCCGGCAAGATCGTCGCCAAGCAGAAGGTCAAACATCTGCGACATGTGCTCTGCTTCCTCAGGCATGACCTTTATGAGCCTGCGTGTTTCGGGGTTCATGGTGGTCATCCACATCATATCCGGGTCGTTTTCACCAAGACCCTTGCTGCGGTTTATAGTTGCCTTTGCGCCGTTAAGGGAAGAAACTATATCCGCCTTCTCCTTATCCGAGTAGGCAAAATAGGTCTTGCCCTTGCTCTCTATCTCATACAAAGGAGACTCGGCAATATACACATAGCCCTCGCGGATAAGCGTCGGCACAAGGCGGTATATCATCGTAAGTATAAGCGTGCGGATCTGGAAGCCGTCAACGTCGGCGTCGGTGCAGATGATGACCTTGTTCCAGCGCAGATTGTTGATATCAAAGGCGTTTAAGTCCTTCTGACCCTTGGCCTGAACCTCGACTCCGCAGCCGAGGACCTTGAGAAGATCGGTTATGACGTCGCTTTTGAATATGCGGACATAGTCTGCCTTGAGGCAGTTGAGAATCTTGCCGCGCACAGGCATAATGCCCTGGAAATCCGCATCGCGCGAAAGCTTACACGCGCCCAATGCCGAGTCGCCCTCGACGATGTATATCTCGCGCTTTTCCGGGTCACGGCTGCGGCAATCAACGAATTTCTGCACGCGGTTTGCAATGTCGATATTGCCAGAGAGCTTTTTCTTCATGCCCTGGCGCGTTTTTTCCGCCGCCTCGCGGCTGCGCTTGTTGACGAGCACCTGCTCTGCTATCTTGTCCGCCTCGGGCTTATTTTCGATGAAATACACCTCAAGGCGTTCCTTGAAGAAATCGGTCATCGCCTCCTGAATGAAGCGGTTGGTGATGGCCTTTTTGGTCTGGTTTTCATAGGAGGTCTGCGTCGAAAAGCAGTTTGTGACAAGTACGAGGCAGTCGGCAACGTCCTGGAAGCTTATCTTGCTCTCGTTTTTCTGATACTTGCCTATCTTCTTTATGTAGGCGTCGATTGCGTACACGAAGGCGCTGCGCGCGGCCTTTTCCGGCGCGCCGCCGTACTCGAGCCACGAGGAGTTGTGGTAATATTCTATCGCCTTAATCTTGTTTGAAAAGCAGAACGCGGCTGAGAGCTTGACCTTATACTCGGGCTTATCGTCACGGTCGCGGCCCCTACGCTCGGCAGAGATGAAATATGGCGATGTCAGCGGCGTCTCATGCGCTATCTCCTGAACATAGTCGAGGATGCCGTTTGCATAGCAATACTCTGTTATATCGAACTTGTTGCCGTTTTGATTGCGGAAGCGGAAGGTCACGCCCGCGTTAACGACTGCCTGACGGTGCAGGATATCCTTATAATACTCCTCGGGTATGTCGATATCAGTAAACACCTCAAGGTCGGGCCGCCATCTTATCGTCGTGCCGGTCTTCTTGCGGTCGGCAGGGCTCACTAAGAGCTCCTGGCCCTTTTTGCCGACGACCTTGCCCTTCTTAAAGTGCAGCTCATATTTATTCCCGTCGCGCCACACGGTCACGTCCATGTACTCGGACGAATACTGCGTCGCGCACGAGCCAAGGCCGTTTAGACCCAGCGAATATTCATAGTTTTCGCCCTCGGCGTTTGCGTACTTGCCGCCGGCGTACAGCTCGCAGAAAACAAGCTCCCAGTTATATCTTTTTTCGTTTGCGTTCCAATCCAGCGGGCAGCCGCGGCCGAAGTCCTCGACCTCGATGGACTTGTCGGCATATCTTGTGAGGGTGATAACATTGCCGTAGCCCTCGCGCGCCTCGTCGATGGAGTTTGACAGGATCTCAAACACGGCATGCTGGCAGCCGTCAAGCCCGTCCGAACCGAAGATGACGCCCGGGCGCTTTCGTACTCTGTCCGCACCTTTGAGCTGCGATATACTGTCGTTGCCGTATCCCGTACTGGTCTTACTCATTTAAAAATCCCTCTCAAATACAACATCTTGCGTAAAATTGCACACATTTTTAGATTATATAGTATATATCAACTCTCCGAAAAATGCAACTAAAAAGCAAAACGGAGACGGTAAAACTACCGTCTCCGCCGTCGGATGAAGTATCCGGCTGAACGAAATTAAGGATGCTTTGCATCCGCATCCGACTTGCCTTTTGAGGCTTATATCTGCCGGACGCTTCGTCTGAGTCTATTATATGCGCACCCGGCCGGTTTAATCTCGGCAATTTTTGCCGTTTAAAACGTGGGCAGAGTGAATATAATAAGCTAAAAACAAAGGAGCATCACGATGACGAGAAAAGAAGAAAAGCGGCTCAAAGCCGAATACGCGCGGCGCTTAAACGAGCTTAACGATGTGCGCTCGCAGCTTAGGCAGGCATATGCGGCATTTGACAATACGACAGATTGTGATATGATGGATGCGTGCATTTATGAGATAAATGCGCTCAAATCGCGCTATAACAGCGCGGTCGTAAACGTAAAGAATCTTATGACCTGACGGAGGATATATGGACACTGTACATACCATCATCACTATAGTCATCGCCGTTTTGCTCATTTGGCTCGTCATAAAGATACTGTCAACGCCTATAAGATGGGCGCTGAAGCTTCTTATAAACGCGCTTTTGGGCTTTGTTATGCTGTTTATCTTCAACTTCCTCGGCGGCTTTATCGGCCTGTCGATAAGTGTCGGCTGGATGAGCGCCCTTGTTGCAGGTATACTCGGCATACCGGGGATAGTCCTCCTGCTGCTTATAGAGAACTTTTTTATGTAGGAGGATTGCATGAAGCTGCTTAAAAAGATATACAAGTTCTTCTTCCCCAATAAGTCAAGCTCGTTTTGGAAATACCGCGCCAAGATGCTGTGGCCGACGAAGCTGCAGAAGCTTTTAAAGCCGTGGTATTCATACAAGACCGCACGCATACTCGAAAAGCTTGGCTCGAGCGTTCCGATATCCGAGAGCATTGAGCCGTTCAGCACGCCTCACGGTCTGTGCGGAATATTCATATCCGCAGGCGCCGTCGTCAGCCCGGGCTGCACGATATTCCAGCAGGTCACCATAGGCTCGAACACCATGCGCGGCAGCAAGCGGCGCGGAGCCCCGGTCATCGGCGAGCGCGTGTATATAGGCGCGGGAGCCAAAATAATCGGCGGCGTCACAATTGGAAACGACGTGCGCATCGGCGCAAACTGCATCGTGACAGAGGACGTGCCCGATAACAGCACAGTCGTCATGGAAAAGCCGCGCATAATAGTCTATGACACGCCGCGCGACAACAGCTTCGTCGAATGGGGCGAGTATAAACAATCGGTGAAAAACTAAAAGCATGGGATTTACCCATGCTTTTTTGTTATTTTAACTGCTTTAGTGCTTCGGAGACTTCCTCGAGCTTCATGCTGTGGGAGGCCTTGACGAGCACCGTGTCGCCTTTTTCAATTAGCTGCGGAAGCTCCGCGATGAGTTCGGAATTATGCGCAAAATGCAGCGAGCGGATATCCTCCGCCGCGCGGCAGGTGTTTTTGGACATTTCACCTACGCACAGCAAAAGCGCTGTTCCATGCCCGGCGGCATAGCGGCCGATATCCGCGTGGCGCTCTGCGCGCTGCTGACCCATTTCGAGCATGTCGCCGAGGATGCAGACCTTGCGCCCCGGCATATCGCCCATTGAATCGATGGCGCACTTGACGGAATCAGGATTTGCGTTGTAGCAATCGTCAATGAGGGTTATGAAGCCCGTGTTTTCCACGTTTGCACGGCGTCCTACGGTCTCGTAAGCGGCGATGCCGCGGACTATCTCATCATCCGTCAGCCCAAGCTTAAAGCCGGCAGCGGCGCCCTCAAGGGCCGCGTAGACCATATGGCGGCCATAAGCCGGTATAACCGCGTGCAGGCGGCGGCCAAAACCCACGATATCGCAGCTTTGCATCGTATCGCTCTCGCTATGGATATTCTCCGCGCGCACATCGGCGTTTTCGCCAAGGCCGTAGAGCACCTTATCCTGCGGGCAGTCGCATGCGCTGAGAAGATCATCGTCAGCGTTAAGAAACACCGTACCGTCCTCGGGCAGAAACTCCAGCATCTCGGTCTTCGCCTTATAAACGCCCTTGCGGTCATGCAGCCGGTCAAGGTGCGCGTTTCCGATTAGCGTATACAAAGCCATCGTCGGGCGCGCCATCTGCGCAAGGCGGTGCATTTCGCCAAAATCGGATATGCCCATTTCAATGACTGCCGCCTCGTGCTCGGGCTCGATGCGAAAAATCGTCAGCGGGACGCCAAGCTCGTTATTGAGGTTTTTATCGGTTTTGAGTACCTTGAATCTTTGCGACAGCACGGCCGAGACCATTTCCTTCGCAGTCGTTTTGCCGACAGAGCCCGTTATGCCGATGACGGGAATGCCGAGCATCTTCCTGTACGCCTCGGCAAGCTCGGCCATTGCCTTTGCAGTGCTCTGAACGATTATCGTGCAGCCGTGAGCCTCGGGAAGCTCACGCTCGACAATGCAGCAGGAAGCGCCAAGCTCGAAGGCTTTTTCAACATAATCATGCCCGTCGACGCGCTCGCCCGCGAAGGCTGCGAACGCATAGCCCGGCTCGACCCTTCGGCTGTCGATAACAAGGCCTAATATCTCGCGCTGAGGGTCCCCTGCGCCGACGAGTCTGCCGCCGACGATATCGGCCGCCTGTTTTACGCTTATGCCCCTCATTTATATTTCTCCATCGAAAGCTTAATTATCTTTTCGCATACCTCGCCGAAGTCAAGGCCCTGCTCCTTGCCCATCTGCGGGATAAGGCTCGTCGGCGTCATGCCGGGGAGCGTGTTTGCCTCAAGGCAGAAAAGCTCGCCGCTCACGCTGTCCATAAGGAAATCGGCGCGGCAGTAGACGTCTACCATAAGCGCCGCGCTCACGCGCTCGGCAAGGCGCTGGACCCTGTCGGTATCCTCAGCGCTCAGCGGTGCAGGGCACAGCTCCTCCGTAAGTCCTGCCTGATATTTGTTTTTGTAATCATACCAGCCCGACTTGGGTATTATCTCGATGACCGGCATGGCCTTTCCGCCCATAACGCCGGCGGTAAGCTCCCTGCCCTTTATAAAGCGCTCGACCAGCACATGATCTTCGAACTTAAACGCAAGCTCCAGCGCGGATAAATACTCATTTTCGTCCGCTACCATGCTCGTTCCGACGCTTGAACCGCCGCTGCAGGGCTTGACGACGCAGGGAAAGCCCACGTTCCTGACTTTGCCGCCCTTTTCGAGCACTATGCCGTCCGGCACGGGCACACCGGCGCTTTTGAGCATTATCTTCGTAAGCTCCTTGTTCATCGCAATGGCGCTGCCGAGGTAGCCGCTTCCGGTGTATTTCACGCCGTTCATGTCAAAGGTAGCCTGAAGCTTGCCGTTCTCGCCGTCCTCACCATGCAGAGCAAGGAAGCTTATATCCGCCGCACGGCAGATCTCAATGACATTTTTGCCGATCCTGCTTCCGTCGCCCTCGCTCAGAAGCTTTTCTATATCCGGAGTTTCCTCCTTGACGCAATAGCTCATATCCTCCTGCTCGCGCTCAAAAAGCTCGGCAGGGTCGGAGTATTCGCCATTATATCCGTAATACAGGTCAAGCAGCACGACCTTGTGCCCTTTTTCGCGAAGTGCGCGGGCAACACATGTGCCGCTTGTTATCGATACATCGCGCTCGTTCGAAAGTCCGCCGCAGACAACTGCGATCTTCATCATTCATTCCTCCAATTTCCGTATCGGATGAGTGTAGTATAACACAGGCTTTCCGCTTCTTCAAATATATATTGAAAAAAGATAAGCAAGTGTGTTATAATTCATTTTTGTAATCTTTAAGTAAGGTAGTTGTGTTTATGAATTATGTAGTGGTCGATTTAGAGTGGAATCAGGCGATGAGCTCGAAATCCTCCGTATTCAACAAGCTCCCCATCAAGCTTCGCGGGGAGATAATCGAGATCGGTGCAGTCAAGCTCACGGAGGACATGCAGCCGGCTGAGGAGTTTACGATAGATGTAAAGCCCGTGTATTTTAAGCGCATGCACTATAAGGTCAAGAAGCTCACCGGCTTTGACAAGGAGCGCCTTGCAATGGGGCACAGCTTCCCCGATGCCTTTGAGCAGTTTAAGCAGTGGTGCGGCGACGATGTTGTGTTCCTCACCTGGGGCTGCGACGACCGCGGGATAATGGAGCAGAATATAATCATCCACGACCTCGACTGGGACTGGATAAGCTCATGGATAAACCTGCAGCTTATTTATAATATGCAGACCGATGGCGATAAGAATCAGAAGTCGCTTGCAACGGCGATGGAGCATTTCGGCATTGAGCAGACCCGTGTTGCGCATGATGCCCTCGGCGATGCGTATAATACGGCGCTTATATGCTCCAAGCTTGACATGCAGCTCGGCCTTGAGCAGTACGATGAGGCATCGCGTATGCTGGGCACCCGTGCAAAGCGTGACAAGGCCGACGATAATACGCCCGACGCGCTGGAGCATCTTGTCTTCCCCGACTATGTTTCAAAGGCCGATGCATTTGCCGATGAAAAGCTCGTTACGGTCCCCTGCCCCAAATGTCAGGGCGAGCTCACGTCCCAGCGTTGGGTCAATCAGGGCGATCAGAGGTATATGAACCTGCTGACCTGTCCCGACTGCGGAAGCTTCCTTGTAAGGCTCAAATTCCGCAAGCATGACGATAATACTTGGTCGGCAAACCGCCTCGTGTACGAAGCCGACGACGGCATGGCCGATTTTTACCGCAGCAAGGTCGCACTCTCCCGCCGCCGCGGCCGCGGCCACTCCAAAAAGAAAACACGCCCTGCAAATAAGCAGTAAATCAAACGCTCCCGAAT
>CAZWJM010000009.1:0-39132 GCA_964634435.1 uncultured Oscillospiraceae bacterium
TTCCTCAATTTACTGACAAAAAATCCGTCCGTTCCGTGTTCCTCCGGCCAAAAGGTCAGATAACCGTCCTCTGCCATCACGCCGTTCGGAAGTACGAAGCTCTCAAGCTTAAACTCCGGGTGGCGGGAGGCAAAGTCAAGGACGATATCCTCGTTTTCCTCGCGCATGACCGTGCAGGTCGAATAGATGATAACGCCGCCGGGCTTTACGCTTTTTGCGAGATTTTCAAGTATCGCCGCCTGAATAGCCGGCAGAGCCAGCCGCTCCTCGCTGTTTTTATAGCGTATCTCCGGCTTTTTGCGGATAACACCGTAGCCAGAGCACGGAACATCGGCAATGATGGCGTCATACTGCTTATCCATAGGCGCTCTTGCGTCGCGCGCGTGGGTCGATATGATGTCTATCCCCAGGCGCTCGGCTCCACCTGATATGAGCCGAAGCTTCTTTTCATGCAGGTCGCAGGAGTCGATATGACCCTTATTCTGCATACATATGGCCGCTGCAAAGCTCTTTCCGCCGGGAGCGGCGCAGGCATCCAAAACGTCCATCCCCGCCTTGAGCTGGGCGCACAAAACGGCGCATTTTGCCGCAGGGTCCTGAACGTAAAACAGTCCATCGTCAAAGCCCGGCATGGTGCTGACGCTTCCCGAGGCGACGATGCAATCGGGAAGCCACGGGTGCATGCTGCACTCTGTGCTCCCGCGCAGGGTATCGCACAGATCGGAGGCTGTAGTTTTCAGCGTATTTACCTGAAGGCAGGTCTCCGGTACGGCATTGTTAAAATTAAAAAACGCCTCTGCCGCGTCATAGCCGCGGCGGGAAACAATATACTCGCAAAGCCACAGCGGGTGACTGTATTTGACCGATAAGTGCTCGGCCGTTCCCTCGTTCGGGACAGGCGGGAGCGCCGACTTGTTATCGGAAACTCTGCGTAAAACAGCGTTGCAGAAGCCGGAGGCTCTTGAATAGCCAAGCTTTTTGCACAGCGACACAGCTTCGTTAACAGCAGCCGAGTCCGGTATTTTATCCATAAACACCATCTGGTACACGCCGCAGCGCAGGATATCACGCACCTTTGGCTCTATCTTTGAGCCCGAGCGGCTGTACGCGGCAATGTAGTGATCCAAAAGCGTCATGTTCTGCAAAACGCCGAGGCTTATGCCGACAGCAAGCGAGAGCGAGCGGGCATCGAGCGCATATTTAGTTTTCATTGCGTCGCCAAGCGATGACGACCACGCACCGTCACGGCGAAAACGCTCCAGCGCGAAAAGCGCCGCTTCCCTTGCTTTATCCAATGCTTAATCCACCTTTATGGGATGTCCGAGCAGATAGTCGGCGGCCTTCATACGCTTTTTGCCCGCGGCCTGAAGCTCGGTTATGATAACGGTTTCGCCCTCGGCGCAGGCCATCTCGATGCCGTGCTTTCCGGCGCTCACGATGCTGCCGGGGGCTTTGCCCGTTTTATTGCTCGTGTACTCTGCGGCATAAATTTTAAACACCTTGCCGTCTATCTCCGTTGTCGCGGTCGGCCACGGCTGCAGGCCGTAGATCCACTTAATAACGCCGCGCGCGGACTTTGTCCAATCAATGGGGCTGATGCTCTTATCGAGCATTTTTACATAGCTTGCCTTGCTGTGATCCTGCTTAAATCTCGGTGCTGTTCCGGCTTCGATATCGCGCAGGGTGCGGTCAAGAAGCTCAGCACCCATGACCATGAGCCTGTCAAACAGCTCGCCCGAGGTTTCAAATTCGCCGATTTCTGTCTCGTCGGTGTAGATTATATCGCCGGTATCCATTTCAGATGCAAGGTACATTGTCGACACACCGGTGACCTTGTCGCCATTTAAAACCGCCCACTGGATGGGGGCTGCGCCCCTGTATTTCGGCAGGAGCGAGGCGTGGACATTTATTGCGCCATACTTCGGCACGGCGAGCATATCGTCGGGCAGTATGCGCCCGTAGGCAACGACGACGAGGATATCAGGCTCAAGGCTTTTAATAAGCTCCGTTGCCGTTCCGTCGCGCAGCTTCGTCGGCTGATATACGGGGATATCGTTTGCAACTGCAAGCTCCTTTACCGGGCTGAACGAGAGCTTCATGCCGCGGTCGCGCGGCTTATCCGGCTGCGTGAATACAGCGGCTATATCATATTTTTCGTCAATGAGCTTTTTTAGCGAGGCCGCCGCAAAATCCGGCGTGCCCATGAAAACTATACGCATTGCCTTACCCTCTTTCGCTTGCCTGGATCTCTTCCTTGGTGAGCATACGCTCGCACTTTTCGGTGAATATATGCCCATCCAAATGGTCAAGCTCGTGGCAGATGCAGCGCGCCGTAAGGCCGTGGCCATCGTACTCAAACCACTGCCCATCACGGTCCTGCGCACGCACGACGACGGTAGACGGGCGGCGGACGATGCCGTACTCACCCGGTACGCTCAGACAGCCCTCTGCCCCTGTCTGCTCACCTTCGCTGGAGACGATGACAGGGTTAATAAGTTCGAGTATCTCCTCGTCCTCTTCTTCCTCTACGTTCGTTTCGATAACAAGGACAACGCGGCGCAGTATGCCGACCTGCGGCGCTGCAAGGCCAACGCCATCAGCATCAAGAAGCGTATCGGCCATATCGTCAAGCAGCTGATGCAGCCTTGCGTCAAACTTCTCCTGCGCCCGGCAGACCTTGTGCAGAATTTTATCTTCCTGTGTTACAATATTTCTAAGTGCCATTTTTATCTCCTAATCAGAAGGGTCATTGTCCGCAAACACGCTGACGCCCTTGTATTTTCCCGATTTTGCGCATCGAATGAGCACGGACGAGATCATCTCGCGTATCTGCTTATCGGCCGTGCAGCTCACGCTCACCCTGTATCTGTATCTGTTGTTCACCTTGACGACCGGCAGCGGCGCGGGGCCGAGCACGCGCACATCAAAGCGGCCTTTGACGCTTGCCTTTATCACCTTGCAAATATCCGAGCAGCAGCGGATAACTGCGCTCTCCTCCGTGCCGGAGGCTGTTATGGCGATGAGGTCTGCAAAAGGCGGCGTATTTTGAAGCCTGCGCAGGCTGAGCTCCGTTTCATAAAAGCCGTCGTAATCCTGCGCGGCGGCAAGGCGGATTATTTCATTCTGCGGTGTGAAGCTCTGGATAACGGCTCTGCCGGGCTTTTGGCCGCGGCCGCTTCGCCCGATGACCTGAGTTATGAGCGAAAACGTGCGTTCGCCTGAGCGATAGTCGCCACAATAAAGGCTCTGGTCGGCGGAAATGACGCCGATGAGCGTTACATTTTCAAAGTTTAATCCCTTTGTGACCATCTGCGTGCCGACCATGATGGGAATCTTCTCATCCCGGAATCTGCCCAAAAGAGCCTCATGGCTTCCGGCAGCCTTAACAGTGTCTGTATCCATCCGGAGCACCTCAACATCGGGGTAAAGCTGCTTTAGCTCCTCCTCGACGAGCTGAGTTCCCGCGCCAACAAACGTAAGCATTCCGCCGCAGTCGGGGCAATGGCTGTCCACACGCCGGGTATGGCCGCAATAGTGGCACATAAGGCGCCTGTTTGCGCTGTGATACGTCAGGGACACGCTGCAGTTCGGGCATTTGTACACGAAGCCGCAGTCACCGCAGCAGATGAGCTTATTCGCGCCGCGGCGGTTAATGAACAGTATGCTCTGCTCGCCGCGCAGAAGATTTTCTTCAAGCTCCGTGCGGAGCGGGCGGCTGAGCTGACCGGGGTTTCCGGCCTTGAGCTCATGCTTCATGTCGACAATATCGACCGCGGGAAGCTGCATTTCATTGTATCTCTCTTGCAGCCTGAAAAGCTTATACTTCCCTATATCGGCGGCATAGCGGCTTGCAATATCCGGCGTTGCCGAGCCGAGCAGCAGCAGCGAATTCGTCTTTGCGCAGCGGTATTTTGCGATATCGCGCGCGTGGTATCGGGGCGAATTTTCGGACTTATAGCTGTCCTCCTGCTCCTCGTCGATTATGATAAGGCCAAGCTCCTCAAACGGTGCGAACACCGCACTGCGCGTTCCAATAACAAGGCGTGCGTCGCCGTTTTTGACCCTTTTCCACTCGTCATACCGCTCGCCGAGGGAAAGGCTGCTGTGCAAAATTGCAACGCTGTTGCCGAAATATTCGGAAAAGGTGCGTATCATCTGCGGGGTCAGCGCTATCTCCGGCACGAGCAGGATAGCGCACTTGCCCATTTCGAGGGTTTGGGCGATAAGCTTTATATACACAGACGTTTTGCCGCTGCCTGTTACGCCATACAAAAGCGCGGCCTCTGCCTGCGGCTTAGTTAAAAGCTCATTTAAGCCATCATAAGCTTGCTGCTGGGCAAGGTTCAGCTCCGGCAGCGGCTTGAGCTTTCCCTGCCACACCTCGGGGCGGCGGAAAACCTCCTGCTCGTCGGCGATGACGAGTCCGGCATTTATAAGCGCATTGAGCGACTGACGCGATGCGCCCGTAAAGTGCAGCGCCTCACGCGCGGATACGCGGCCGGTGGTGCTCAGAAGCTCCAAAAGCGATGACTGCATCGGCGCCTTGCGGCGCTTTTGCTGCGCAACCGTGAACGCTTCCTCGGCGTCAATCGCAAGGCGGATCATCTGGCAGGTCTTATCGTTTACCTTCCGCGCGCCATCGGCATTGAACCAAAAGCCCGCGGGCAGGATCGTGCGCACAGCGTCATACACAGTGCAAAACAGCCTGTCATGCATCCAAAGCGCAAGCTTTAGCTGCGCCTGCGTCAAAACAGGCTCTTTATCAAGGCAGCTTTCAATGGGCTTTAGCGCTTCAAACTCGCTTTTTTCGGCAAGAGAGAGCACAACTCCCTCGCTCCTGCGATTGCCGCGAGAAAACGGAACTATAACGCGCATTCCGGGGCAGAGCATACCTCGCATACTCTCCGGAATAAGGTAGTCATAGGGCTTGTCCAGGCTGTATATCGCGGCGGCAACAGCAATTTTAGCTATGCATTTTTCGGACAAGACCCACACCTCCGGACTGCGTATTTAGCAAAATTCAGCGGAGCGATTTGGCTCCGCTGTAAAAATATCATTTATCTATGGTAAGCTTACCCGTGTATACCTCGTCGATAGCCGTGGAAACGGGCTTCTTATCGAGGATAAGACCCTCTTCCTCGGCGTTTGCGGATATTGCGCGTGCACGGCGTGCAACGAGATTAACAAGCTGATAGCGGTTGCCTGTTTTGCTTACAAGCTCGGCAACAGGGGGATAAAGCATCATTTTCAGTCTACCTCACTTAAATAGTTTTTTCTCAGATCATATCTGCAATACTCGGAAGTGATTATCGAGGACAGCTCCTTTGCAGCCTTTTCAGCCTCGTCGTTTATGATGATATAGTCATAAAAATCGGCTGCTGCATACTCTTCCTTTGCGCGGAAAAGGCGGGCCTCGATCTTGCGCTCGGAATCTGTTCCGCGGCTGCGCAGACGCTTTTCAAGCTCTGCCATGGAGGGCGGGATGATGAATATCATAACTGCCTCCGGCATCTTCTGATGCACCTGGAGCGCACCCTGGACCTCAATGTCCAAAAGCACGTTCATGCCCTCGTTGAGCTTCTTCTCAACATACGCTCTGGGCGTACCATAGGAATTTGCCACATACTCGGCATGCTCCAAAAATTCGTCGTTTTCGACCATTTCGCGGAATTTATCAAGATCAACGAAGAAATACTCCTTGCCGTCAACCTCGCCCGGACGGGGCTTGCGCGTCGTTGCCGACACCGAAAAGCACACGTCCTCGCGCCCTTCAAGCGCTTTGAAAACGACAGTGCTCTTGCCCGCCCCCGACGGGCCTGAGATAACGATAAGCTTTCCTCTCTGATTAGCCATTTGCTGCACCCTCCTCATTTTTGTTTGACATTCGCCCTGCCAGCATCTCGGGCGAAAGCGCGGACAAAATAACATTGCCGCTGTCCATAATTAGAGCCGCCTTCGTGCTTCTTCCGAAGGACGCATCTATAAGAAGCCCTCTGTCGCGCACATCCTGGATCATTCGCTTAATGGGCGCCGATTCCGGGCTTACCATGGCGATGACGCGCTCGGCGCTCACCATATTGCCGAATCCAATGTTTATGAGCGTCATACTGCCCTCACTCAATGTTCTGTATCTGCTCGCGTATCTTCTCGATCTCGGACTTGAGGTCGACGACGACGTGGGCGATCTCGGAGCTTTGGCACTTTGAGCCCGTTGTATTTGCCTCGCGGTTAAACTCCTGCATGAGGAAGTCTATCTTCCTGCCGATGGGCGAGCCAGTTTCGAGCATTTGCTTTAGCTGAGCGATATGGCTGCGCAGTCTCACAGTTTCCTCGTCGACTGCGACCTTATCGGCAAAAACGGCAGCCTCCGTGAGTATCCTCGTCTCGTCAATACCCGTTGAGCCGAGCACCTCGTTGAGCTTATTTAAAAGCCTCTCGCGGTATTCCTTGACGGTAACAGGCGAGCTTTCCTCAATAGTCGTGACGTAGGCTTCGATGTTTTTGAGCTTTAAGAGCACGTCCTCCCTGAGTTTTTCACCCTCGACGATGCGCATACGGTCAAAGTCGCACAGCGCCTTTTCCGCAATTTCGCGTATACCGGCGGCAACAGCCTCGGAATCAAGCTCCTTTTTCTCCACCGACAAAACGTCCGGCATACGGCTGACGCTCATGACAGATGCGTCATTTGCAAGCCCATACTTGTCCGCAATGAGCTTGAGCGCATCCATGTAGCCGTTGAGGAGCGGCTCGTTTACGCGCACGACCATGTCGTCTGCCATGGACGTGTCGACCGTTACGAACACGTCGACCTTGCCGCGGCTAATATGCGAAGAAACGACCTGCTTGACCGTTTCTTCGGCAAAAAGGAAGCTGCGCGGCAGCCTCACGGCCGTATCAAGGAACTTGTTGTTCACACTTTTGAGCTCAACGCTTACTTCTATGCCCTCGACAGTGCCCTTGGCGCTGCCGTAGCCAGTCATACTTTTAATCATGCTCTTTCACCTGTCAGCGAAGCTGAGTTATCTCAAATTTTATAGGATTTTTGCGTTTGCTGCGGCGCTGGTACACAACGACGATGGCGACCGCTATGGCAAAGGCCAAAAAGCTGCACAGCACGCACAGTCCCTCACCGAGGCCGGCGCTTGCCGCTATTGCGTAGCCGATGATGAAAACTACCATCGGTACGATATAAACAAGTATAGCCGCGCCGAATATCCTGGAGCTCAAGCTCTCGATAACCACCTTTTCGCCGGGGCGGGCGTGCACCGAGTTCTTGGCAAAGGCCTTCAGCTCACTTTGGAAAACACAGCTTTCGCAATTGCCGCAGTTGCTTCCGCAGGCAGTGCCGCGCGAGACCGCGACCTCGGCCATGCCGTTCGGGAAGACCTTCGTGACCACTGCATCCTGAGTCATATTAAACTTCCTCCAGTCGGATTAATCTTTTGAAATGGTGACCGTTACGCGTACATCGCCTACAGCGCCGACGTTTTCATGGCCGGATACTGTTACGTTTGCGTTGACTATCACCTGACCCGTGGTCGTTCCGAAGTCGGACAGATCCGCGATGACGGTTATATCCTCGGGCTTAATTTTATTGAGCGTATCCTCGCTCAGAGCGCGCAGGGTGACTTCGATCTCCTTCGTGTCAAGCTCAGCGCGGTATCCGCTCGATACGCCCTTTACGGCGATGTTGCTCGTCGTGAAGGTCTTTGTATGCGTTCCGCTTACTTCTATCTTGACCTTAGCCTGATTTACGCCTGTGAGGTTTTGCAGTCCCTCTTCAAGCTCGATATCGAAGGTGTGCTCATATCCGCTGCCGAACGACGAGAGGTCTATCGTTCCAAGCTCGATATACTCAAGATCGTCAACTATGCGCGAGTCGCCGGCGATCTTGATTTCACTCGGGTCAATGGACACCGTGCAGTCATTTTCCGTTATGCCGCCGCCGGAGAGCAGGCGCACGCGGAGCGGGACTTCCTTGGATTTGAGAACCGGCTGAGTCGCTGTTACGGTATCGACCGAGATGCGCAGACCGTCCTTGGAAATGATGCCGTCGTTCCTATCGCGCAGAGTAAACTCCGCTTCCTCGATATAGGCAGAGTCAATGGTCTGATCCTCGCCGAAGATGACCCATGCATGGTCTATCCTGTTTATGATCTCCTCCGGGCCGTCGACTGTTATCGTCGCCGGGTCAAACACAAATTCCTCGGCAACACAGCCCTCGGCGATCGTGCCTTCAAAGCTGCCCTTTATATCGATGGTCTTCCTGCCGTTTTTGACGACCGTGAACTTTATCGTGTCCGGCGATTTGCTGACTACGCTTATTTCGCTCTCGTTAACATAGCTCGGGAACACGAGGTCATACGACCAGGACATGCTGTTGGGCTCAGTTATATTGCTAACATCGATGACAGCCTTTATGTCGGCAGATTTGAGCTTTGATATGTTCGAGCGGTTGCCGCGCACAACGATGCTGACAGTCTCCGTATCAACGCTCGTTATGGACAGGTTGTGCTGGTTCAAAAGCTCGTCCTGCCCCTGGAACTCGACCTGGATGCCGGAGAAGGTTATCTTACTGTCCGTCGTTGCGTCCTGACTTGTGACATACGCCCACACGATGAGCGAAAACAGGAGCGAAACGATCATCCAGAATATCTTGCTGTCGTATATACTTTTAGTGCTTTTTTGCTGTTTCATCATTATTCACCTTACGCTTATCGAGCCTTACGCTTATCGAACAAACGTGAAAACACTTCAAGTGCGGAGCTTTTCTTTGCGTCCTCAGTCACGAGCTCTTTCCTGAGTATCTGCTCGAGCATCGCAACGGAAAGGTTGCGCTTGAGCATGCCCTCCACAGCGACAGAGATGCCGCCGGATTCCTCCGATACGATGACCGTCACAGCGTCGGACACCTCACTTGCACCGATGCCTGCGCGGTGGCGCATACCGAGGTCCTTGCTGAGATTGGTCTTTGCCGTCAGCGGAAGGACACAGCCTGCGGAGGCTATCCTCGCGTTGCGGACAATGAGCGCGCCGTCATGCAGCGGAGCCTTGGGATAGAAAATGTTCTTTAAAAGCTCTGCCGTTATCTCCGCATCTATCATCGTGCCGGTAGTCATGATATCGCTGAGCTTTACGCTGCGCTCGAAGATAATAAGCGCACCGGTTTTGGTCTTGGACATAGACTCGCAGGCAAGCACCGTCTGCGTTATGGCCGATTCGAGCTCGCTGTTTGCCTGAACCCTGGGCGAGAATATGCCGTAGAAATTGCGGCTGCCCATCTTGGAAAGCAGCTTTCTAAGCTCGGGCTGGAATATGATGACCAGCGCAATGAAGCCTATTTCAAACGCCTTGCGCAATATGAAGTTTATCATCGTCAGGTTAAACACCGACGGGCCGGAAAGCCACAGGACAATGAGCAGCACAAGCAAGCCCTTGGCAAGGTTATACGAGCTTGTCTTGCGCACGAGCTCAAGCACCTTGTAGAACAGATAAGCGACAATAAGGATATCAACAACATCCCAGAAGCTTATCGTCGACAGGTAATTGACCATTGTTGAAAAATAACCTGATATCTCCTGCATTTATATTCCCCAATCATCTTTATGCGCGGACTGCGCAGGCAGTCCGCACTCAAGCTATATTTTTAATCACTATATTATATAATATATGCGGCTAAAAGGCAATGGATTATTGATTAATTTATGCAAGCTTTTCTATCACATTGCAGGCTCGCATAACATCCGCCCGACTTATAAATGGCGAAAAGCTTATGCGCACGGTGCCGGTTTTTTCTGTTCCGGCGCTTTTATGCGCAAGCGGTGCGCAGTGCAGTCCGCAGCGTGCGGCGATGCCGTGCCGCCCCAGCATTTCGCAGAAGCTTTCGCAGTCGATGCTCCTGTGTCTGAACGACAATACTCCCGACTGCGCAGTGCCATTATCGGCAAACACCTCAAGCTCGTTTAGCCGTCCGAGCCGTTCGGCAGATGCCCTGCACAGGCTTTTTTCATGCTCGCCGATGCGCTCAGCTCCGCGGCTGAGGACATATTTCATCCCCGCGCACAGACCGGCAATGCCGACGACGTTGTGCGTTCCGGCCTCCGCCACATCGGGCAGGTACCGCGGCATGGTCTGAAGCATGCTCTCCGAGCCCGTGCCGCCGCTAAGGAGCGGTTCGGGCATTTCATTGCACAGCAAAATGCCCGTTCCCTGCGGGCCGAGCAGCCCCTTATGCCCCGGCATGGCTATAAACGCCGCGCCAAGGCGGGATGCGTCAAGCGCCTCAACTCCCGCAGACTGCGAGGCGTCGATAATTATCGGTACGCCGCGGGCGCGGCACATGTCGGCAATGTCATACACCGGCTGGATAAAGCCAAACACGTTCGACACATGGTTGCAGACTACAAGGTCAGCGCCGTCAAGCTTTTCTTCAAACGCTCGCACGACGCTTTTACCGTCAAACAATTCCCCTGCCGCAACGCTTACTGATGCGCCGAGCTCTTTAAGCGGGCGCGTGACGGAATTGTGCTCATAGCCGGATATCAGCACGCGGCTGTCAGCTCGTGCAAGCGAGCGTATCGCAAGGTTCAAGGCATGCGTCGCGTTTTGCGTAAACACGACGTTTTCGGGCTTTTGAAAGTTAAAGAGCCTGCACGCCGTCTCGCGGCATTCATACACCTTATCGGCAGCGCGCATGGCCGCCGTGTATGCTCCCCGCCCCGGACTTGAGCAGGTATCCAGCGCAGAGATCATCGCGGCTTTTACGCTTTTGGGCTTTAAAAAGCTCGTTGCGGCAGAGTCGAGGTATATCATACCGTCACCTCTGTGTGCGTACCATCGTCGCGGCGCAGGAACACCTTGCCCTGAAGAAGCCCCTCGCGGCGCAGGATGGCTGCTGCCGCGCTCCCGTTTTTATATGAAACGCTGACACTGTAGCTGCATCCGCTGCCGCTGAGCCCGGCGGGTGCTTTTTTGATGGGCGCGGATATAGCATTTTTCTCAAGCACGCGGGATGCCGATTGTGCGTAGGTCAGCGAGCGGCACATAAATATATAGCGCATATTTCTCCCCTTCTTTTTTGCTATATCCTATGCGCCAAGCCGCCGCTTGGTTAAAAACTGACGGGAGCCACGCTCCCGCCAGCAAGAAATTATTCAATTAACGCAACCGCATGAGCTGCAATGCCGAGCCCCTCGCCGGTAAAGCCCAAATGCTCCTCCGTCGTTGCCTTGACACTAACGCAGTCAAGCGCTATGCCCATGGCGTCTGCCAGCACAGCGCGCATATTTTCAATATACGGCTTGAGCTTCGGCCGCTGGGCAATGACCGTGCAGTCGACATTCGATATCTTATATCCGCGCGAAGCTAAAAGCTCAACGGCTTTTTTTAGAAGCTCAACACTGTCGGCTCCCAAATATGCATCGTCATTATCCGGAAACAGGCCGCCTATATCGCCAAGCGCGGCCGCGCCGAGCAGCGCATCCATCAGTGCATGCGTCAGAACGTCCGCATCGGAATGGCCGAGCAGACCCTTTTCATACGGTATCTCCACCCCGCCGAGGATAAGCTTTCTCCCCTGCGTGAGCTTATGCACATCATATCCGTGACCAATGCGCATTATCTGCCGCCCCTTTCAGCGAGGATGCCCTCGGCAATATACAGATCTCGCGCCGTCGTGAGCTTAATATTATCCGGGTCACCGGCGACGACCGTGACCTTATAGCCCATTGCCTCAACTGCCGAGCAATCATCGGTGAGCTTGAGCCCACGCTGCTGAGCGCGCGTGAGCGAGGCCTTTATCATTTCTGCCATAAACACCTGCGGCGTCTGCATGAGCGCAACGAGCTCGCGCTGCGGCGTATCGGTAACGACGCCCTTTGCGTTTAGAACACGCACCGTATCCGTCGGTGCAACAGCCGGTGCCGCGGCATTATGCTGATGCGCAGAATGCACCACGCGTTCAATGAGCTTATCGGTCAAAAACGGGCGGGCACCGTCATGAATGGCAATGAATTTTGCTCTCTCGTCGGCATTGCTGACACCGAGCAGCGAGGATTCAAGCCTTGTTTTGCCGCCGAGGATGACCTTGCTGGTCTTAGTTATGCCATAGTTGTGGCATATATCAGCGATCTCCTGCAGGCTTTCATATTTCGTCACAACAACGATCTCGTCGATGCAATCGTAGTTTTGCAGCACCGCGAGCGTATGCGCAATGACAGGCTTGCCGCCAATTGGCATGAGTATTTTATCCCTGCCCATGCGCTGCGAGTTTCCGGCGGCGAGCACCACCGCCGTGCAAAATTCAGCGTTTTCCGTTTTGGGTTTGAAAATTTTATCGATAATTGACATTGTTATTCCTCATTGAGCGACGCGCAAAGCCTGCGCTCTACGCAGTCATAGTCAAGCTCTGTCGCAACGACGAGCTCGGATATAAGTATCTGCTTTGCAGAATGGAGCATTTTACGCTCACCAGTTGAAAGGCCGCGCTCATTTTCCCTGTGCATAAGACCCTTTACGACCGCCGCAACGTCCAGCAGATTGCCGCTTTTTATTTTATCCATATTCTCGCGATAGCGCTTATTCCAGTTCTGCGTCATGGATACGTCAAGCTTGCCGAACTGCTCCATGACATTTTCGGCCTCAGCCTTTGATATTATCGAGCGAACGCCGATATCCTCACAGCCGGAGACCGGAACCATAACGACCATATCGCCGACGGGCAGCTTAAGGACATAGTAATCCCGCTGCGCGCCGTTAATCTTTTTCGTAATTATATTCTCAATAACACCTGCGCCGTGCATTGGATGAGCAATGTGATCACCGATCTTGAACAAGACTACTACTCCTCCTTAAACGAATTCTATTTTGATTATACACAATTTGTTGATTTTTTGCAAGAAGATTAACGATTTTTCATTGATAAATCAATAAAAATAGCCTGCCGCGTGTGCGACAGGCTATTACAATGTGTAAAATTTGATTACTCCTCGACGACCTCGCCGGTTGCTTCGCCGGTGGTGGAGACTTCGTAAACGAGTGCGTCTTCGCCGTTATCGTCGTCATCGACGTCATCTTCGACCTCGACATCAGCCGCTGCGGGCTCTGCAAGGGCGCGGATGGACAGGGAGATCTTGTGGTTCTCCATGTCGATAGCAGTGATCTTTGCATCGACGGTCTCGCCAACGGTGAGGACCTCTTCGGGCTTGCCAATGCGGCGGTTTGCTATCTGAGAGATATGGATCAGGCCGTCAACGCCGGGCAGGACTTCTGCAAATGCGCCGAAAGTCATGAACTTTACGATCTTGACAGCTGCGGTATCGCCGACCTTGTAGGTGTTGGTGAACACGGTCCAGGGGTTGCCGTCGGGATCCTTGTAGCCAAGGGAGATCTTGCGCTTCTCGCGGTCGAAGTTAATGACGTATACGTCGACCTCGTCGCCGATGTTGAACATCTCAGCGGGGTTCTTAATGCGGCTCCAGCTCATCTCGGAGACGTGAACCATGCCGTCAATGCCGCCAATGTCAACAAATGCACCGTAGCTGGTCATGGACTTTACGACGCCATGATACTTCTTGCCGACCTCCATCTCGTTCCAGATGGCCTCTGCCTTCTCGCGGCGCTCCTTCTGAGCGACAGCACGGATGGAACCGACAACGCGCTTGCGGCCGCGGTTGACCTCGGTGATCTTTACGCGGGTCTTCTGCTTGAGAAGCTGCTCCATGTCTGCTTCCTTGGGCAGACCGGACTGGGATGCGGGAACGAATACGCGGACGCCCTTGACGGAAACGACAACGCCGCCCTTGTTGATCTCGGTAACGGTGCCTTCGAGGAACTCGCCGCTCTCGACTGCTTCCTCAACTGCCGTCCAGCTCTTTGCAGCATCAAGACGCTTCTTGGAGAGCATAACGGTGCCTTCGACATCGTTTACGCGGACAACGACTGCTTCGATGGTATCGCCGACCTTGACAGCGTCTTCGACCTTGATGCCGTCATCGGTAAACTCGGTGGTGGGAATGAAGCCAGAATACTTGGTGCCGATATCGACACTGATCTCAGTGCCGGTAATCGCAACGACATAGCCGGTTACCTTATCTCCATTATATATAGTCTTGATGGATTCCTCCAGCATTTCGTCGAAGGACATCTCCTTCTCTTCTGCTGTGGCATCAATTTTGATTTCTTCGCTCATCTTATTACTTACCTCCTTAATTATCCACGCAGGTGTGGACGCTCCTGCCGTGACGCCGACTTTATCAGCAGCCATGAGCCTGTCCATATCCAGCTCGTCCGCATTTTCTATGAACTGAACATTGGAACAATGCTCGGCGCAGATCACCGAAAGGTGGACGCTGTTGGCACTGTGTCTGCCGCCGATCACGACCATTGCATCGCACTCAGCCGCCAATTTTGCGGCCTCTTCCTGACGCATGGACGTTGCACCGCATATTGTATCAAAAATCTGAAGATTTGTACATCCTTTTTTTAATAAACTTGAACATTCGGTAAAATTACTACGAGTTTGGGTCGTTTGGACCACCATCGTTATCGGATTAGTCAATAAATCGCCGTTTTTTGCGCTCCAATCGGCAAGCTCGGCCGCATTTTCGCACACCACACATGCCGAGCACCAGCCTCTGACGGCCTCGACCTCGGGGTGGCCGTGCATTCCGATGATGACGACAAAGCGCCCTTCGGCGCTTGCGGCGGACACAAGCTCGTGTATGCGCTTTACCTTCGGGCATGTGGCATCGGTGACTTTTGCGCCGCGCTCTTCAAGCTGCTCATACACACTCTTTGACACTCCGTGCGAGCGGATCATAACGCGCTCGCCCTCCGGAAGCTCCTCGGGTGAGTTTAAAACGCGCAGACCCTTTTGTTCAAAATGACGAACAACGTCGTCATTATGTATAAGCTGGCCTAAAGAATACGCCCCGCCGTCGGATAAAAGCTTTTCCGCCATGTCGACAGAGCGGCTCACGCCGAAGCAGAAGCCCGCGCTTTTTGCAACGATTATCTGCTTCATGCTTTGTCTCCAAACTCGCGGCCTGTTGCCTCGCTTATAAGGCGGCACACCTCGCCTATGCTCTCGTTAAGTGTATACCCGCTCGTATCAAGGCACACGGCGTCATCGGCGGCACGAAGCGGCGCTGCCGCACGAGCAGTATCCTGCTCATCGCGGCGTATCATATCGGCAAGCACCTCGTCAAAGCTCACGCTGCTGCCCTTGCCCCTGAGCTCATCATAGCGGCGGCGGGCTCTGTCCTCAACATCGGCTGTCAGGAAAATTTTCAGATCCGCATCCGGCAATATGACAGTGCCTATATCCCTGCCGTCCATGATGACGTTATATTTCCGCGCCATATCGCGCTGCATCTCAACAAGATACTGCCGCACCTCGGCGATGGCCGATACTCCGGACGCGAGCATGCTGACCTCGGGAAGTCTTATGTCCCGGGAAACATCCTCGCCGTCAAGCAGCATGCACTGCTCGCCCGCGGCATTGTATTTAAGCTCGATATTAAGCTTCGGGAGCATTGCCATAACTGCGTCCTTATCGCCGATATCCACGCCTCTGCGGGACGCTGCAAGGCCGATAGTCCTGTATATCGCGCCCGTATCGACATAAATAAAGCCGAACAGCTCGGCCGCTTTTCTTGATATTGTGCTCTTTCCGGCGCCGGACGGGCCGTCTATAGCGATTGATATCATTTAACTACATCCTTATATTGAATTTGCGGCAACATATGCCGTTGACCACGCGATCTGAAGGTTGAAGCCGCCCGTGTAAGCGTCAAGGTCTATGACTTCGCCTGCAAAATACAGTCCCGACACGAGCTTTGACTCCATCGTGCGGGGATTTATCTCCTTTGTCGAAACGCCGCCTGAGGTGACTATCGCCTCGTCAATGGGTCTCGGCCCGCTGACGGACACGGGAAACTCCTTAAACAAACGCAAAAGCTCATGCCGCTGCGCACGGGTTATTGAGTTTACCTTCTCCTCTGCCGGTATGCCCGACAGCTCTATGAGCACGGGTATCATCGCCCTGCCCGCAAGGTCGCACAGGGAATTTGCAAAATCGCGGTTTGCGTACTTTTCAAAGTCGCGCAGCAGACGCGCATCAAGCTTTTTTTCATCGAGCGCGGGCTTGAGGTCAATGCTCAGGCGATACTTCGCACTGCCGAAATTGCGCATATGCGAGCTTGCCGAGAGCACCAGCGGCCCCGACACGCCGAAATGCGTAAACAGCATTTCGCCAAGCTCACGGAATATGAGCTTATCATCCTCATACGCCGACAGCGTGACGTTTTTAAGCGAAAAGCCCTGCATCTTCGCGCAGTAGTCATCATCGCTCTCAAGCGGGACGAGCGAGGGACGGCAGGGGCTTATGCTGTGCCCAAGCCTGCGCGCCATATCATACCCCGCGCCGGTAGAGCCCGTGAGCGGATATGACAGTCCGCCCGTGCATATAACGGCCGCGCGGCAGGCTATGACGCCGCTGTCGCACTTTACGCCGACGACCTGCCCGTCCTGCGTGAGTATCTCACGCGCACTTTCGCGCACATGGCGCACTCCGGCCCGCTCAATGTTTCGCGCAAGCGTTCCGGCGACGTCGTTTGCGTTATCCGACACCGGGAAGACTCGGTTTCCGCGCTCCGTTTTAAGCGGAAGGCCGAGGGATTCGAAAAACTGCATCGTATCGCGCGGCGAGAGCCTGTTGAGGGCGCTGTACAAAAATCTGCCGTCGCCGGGGATGTTATTTAAAAAGTCCTTTATATCGCAGTTATTTGTCACATTGCAGCGACCCTTGCCCGTTATGCGTACCTTGCGGCCGAGGGTCTTGTTCGGCTCAAGCAGGATAACATCCAGCCCTCGCCGCGCGGCTATGAGGCTGCACATCATGCCCGCCGCACCGCCGCCTATTATAACTGCGTCAGCACTGATTTTACTCATATCGTACCGCCGTTTTGCGACTGCTCATACACCTTGTTTTCGGTCCATATGGTCTCCAGCCGCGTAAATGTTTTGGATAGATTCTCTTTATTGCGAACGCCGACTGCGACGATTATCGCATTAATAAGGCTCATGGGGGCGACAAGCGAGTCAAGGAAGGACACCATGTCGCTTTTTGCATGCAGGCATATATCCGATATGCCGTTTAAAGGCGAGGCCGGGCCGTCTGTTATAGACGCCGTCATAGCGCCCATCTTCTTTGCAAACTCGACAGCATCGACAGTGTGGCTCGAATACCGCGGGAAGCTCATTGCGATAAGCAGGTCGCCCTGGCCTATTCTTATCATCTGCTCGTACACCTCGCTTGCGGCAGTGTCATGGATGACATTGACGTTGCCGCGCAAGAGGTTAAGATACAGGCCGAGGAAGGACGCAAGAGCCGTTGAGGTGCGCATACCGACTATGTAAATGCTTTTTGCCTCAACGATGGAATCGATAAATTTGTTGAAGCTATCCTGTTCTAAAACCTCCATAGTTGCCTGAAGGTTCTGGATATCGCTGCCGATAATAGAACGGACGATGTCGTTATCATCGAGCATGGTCTTTGCGACCTCGATGCGCTGCACGCTCGTCAGGCGGTTGCGGATCATTTCCTGCAGCGCCTTGCGCATGCTGGGGTATCCGTCATAGCCGAGGTCGGCGGCAAAGCGCACGACAGTTGACTCGCTCACGCCGACTATTTTGCCGAGCTTACCGGCCGTCATGAACGCGGCCTTATCGTAGTTATTAAGTATATATTTTGCTATGATTTTTTGACCTTTTGAAAACTTGTTGCTGCTTTTTGCAAGCACCTGCAGAAGATCATTTTCCATAATATCATCTCCATTTGAAGCATGGATATTATTTTACTTTCAATTGAGCTGAATTGCAATAGCATTTTGCAATTTTTTTGCCCTGAACTTGCAAATTTTCATCAATTCAGGGCAACAATATAAAAATATTCATCAGTGCATGCTTCGGTGAGTGCTTAATTCTTGCAATTCGTCATCGGTCAGGTGCCGCCACTGGCCGGGTCTGAGCTCGCCTATGCCAAGGCTTCCCTCGCTGACGCGCTTCAGGCGCGAAAGCTTGAGCCCCGCCGCCTCGCACATTTTGCGTATCTGCCGGTTTCGCCCCTCGTGGATGGTTATTTGCAGCACCGTCGTATCGCCCTTTTCCTCGAGCACCCTCACTTCTGCCGGACGTATCCTGTAGCCGTCAATGACAAGGGGGCTTTGGAGAACTTTCAGCGCTGTTTGGCTGCACGAACCTTTTATCCACGCCTCGTAGGTTTTATTGATCTCCGCAGACGGGTGCATGAGCGAATTTGCAAAGTCGCCGTCGTCGGTCATAATAAGAAGGCCCTCCGAGTACATATCGAGCCTGCCGACGGGATACAGGCGCACGCCCGCGTCCTTTACAAGCTCGCTTACGCAGCGGCGGTTTTTTTCGTCCTTTAACGTTGTGACATAGCCGCGCGGCTTATAAAGCATTATGTACGTCCGCTCCTCCCTTTTGGGAAGGAGCCTGCCGTTTACGCATATGATATCGGTTTCGGGATCGGCACTGTCGCCAAGGGCGGCGGGGATGCCGTTTAGCGTCACCTTTCCCATTTTTATAAGCTCCTCGCTTTTTCTGCGCGAGGCTACGCCCGAGGCGGATATTAGCTTCTGAAGGCGCTGTTTCATCGCTCTTCTCCATCAATGTAATACGGTCTGAGCGCCGTATCGAATATTCTGAAAAACCGTTCGTGAGCACGAAGTCTGTGCGCAGGATCCAGCTTTACGTCCTCAGTATAAACCAAATCCTCCTGCGCTGCAAGGGCGCCGTTTACAAATACGCAAAGCTGCCCTACTTTTTCACCCTCGATGCCGCCGGCAAAGAGAAGCTGCGGCGCTTCGATGCTGACCCTTACGCTGTCGCGCGCATCGACAAGCAGGACAATATCGTGCTTTGGCACAGCCTCGGCCGTCGACGCTATCGCGGAAGCGACATTGAGGCTGACCTTGAAGCTGTCTGCCCTGTAGGACACTATCCTGTATTGCGAAAAGGCCTTATCCATCAGATACTTATGGTCGTTCCAATCGTCGGGCGCGGATAGCGTCACGCACACAAGGCGCATACCGTCCCGCTCGGCACAGCTTACAAGCGTTCTGCCTGCCGCCATGGTGTAGCCCGTTTTAACGCCGATGCAGCCGTCATACTCGCGCAGGAGCTTATTGTGGTTATAATACGTCACATCCTTTATAACAGCACAGTTTGTCGAGGCTATCTCCTTAAAGTCCTCGTTTTCCATGCAGTAGGCCGTAAGGCGCGCCATGTCGCGGGCTGTTGAATAGTGCCCGTCCTCGTCAAGGCCGTGGGGATTTTTGAAGGATGAGTTTAACAGGCCAAGCTCCTTTGCCTTCTCGTTCATCTTTTCGGCAAAGGCCGATTCATCCCCGCAGACGGTGCAGGCAAGCGCGGCCGCTGCATCGTTTCCGGAGTTTAGCATCATGCCGTACAAAAGCTCGCGCACGGTGTAGCTCTCGCCGGGGTTTGCGTACATGCTCGAGCCCTCTATCGCGCTCCACTCGGGCTTAATGACTATTTCCTCGTCAAGCTCCGAGTTTTCGATAACGACGATGGCTGTCATTATCTTCGTTATGCTTGCAATGAGCATACGCTCGTCGGCATTTTGCTCAAACAGCACATCGCCCGTGTCGGCGCACAGGACTATTGCGCTGTGGGCGGAAAGCTCATGCTCGTCGGCAAACGCTGCGGGCATAAGGGATATGATAAGCGCCGAGACTATCAGCGCGGATATGATTTTTTTCATAAAATAAGCACCACCTTTCGGCAGTGCTTATTATTGACTTAAAGCTTTGCTTTTAAACAGGCTTATTCTTATTGGTCATGTTCTCTATCCTGTCCATGACCTGCGGCACCATGTCGACAATCCTGTCAAGCCCGCTCTGCGCCGGAAGTGACACATTCACCATGCGCACAGAACCGTCCTTAACAACGAGAAAGCCAATGGGCTCAATTTTAACAGCGCCGGCGCTTCCGCCGCCATAGCCCTGCTTGCTGTTTCCAAGCGAATCGCCGCCCGCGCCGCCGAAGCCGAAGCTGAGCTTCGAGACAGGTATTATCGTAAGACCGTCGGGCGTGAGTATCGGCTCGCCGACGATGTTGTTTACTTCAACAAGGTTCTTGATGCTGCTCATCGTTGACTGCATCATTTCGCTCAGTTTGTTGTTTTCCATTGCGTGCCGTCCTTTCTCGTTTTCGTTTTATCCTGCTTTTAATATAAATTTTCAGCGCTCCGAAGCCCGCCGCAAGGGCCAGTGCAAGCAGCACGCCCACACGCAGGGATGCCGAAATATCAAATTCTGCGCTGCTTTTGCCGCCGTTTAGGTCGAGCTCTGCTGTGATGTCCTTATCCTTCACCCGAAATCCGCCCTCGAAAAACGGCAGGAGCGAGCCGATAATGCCGTTAACCGCATTATAGCGCATGACAGCATCATACGGGTCAGGCGCCGAAATGACGCAGTGAAGCTCAAGGCGGCCGAAATATATGCCGCGTTTAAAGCGTTTGAGGGCTTTTAGCGCAACCTCGAGAAGGCTCAGCCACTCATCGAGCGTGAAATCTAACTTAAAGCTCTTCTTGAGCTTTTTCTCCTCAACGGGCGGGGCGGTTTCCTCGCTCTTTTCATCGGGCGGCTTTTTTTCGCGCGGGAAAAGCGCAATTGAATAAAACCACACGCTCGCCGACGCGCGCAAAGCGCCGTCATACGCGGCACTGACGCTCAACGGGATGAGCATTATTGCCGCAAGGATAATTAAGATAATAATAAGCGCAAGCATTTACATCACTTATTTCAGCTCTTCGATCTGAAGCTGGTTATCCCCTACTGTGTTGAGCTTTTCTATCGCGTCCTCGAGCTTTTTAACGCCGTCGCCGCTGCTTATGTCCGGAAGCTCGGGAAGCTCCTCGAGCTTGCTTATGCCCATCGTGCGCAGGAACACATCCGTTGTGCGCAAAAGTGATGGTCTGCCCGGAACATCGAGCTTGCCGCAGCGCTCGATAAGGCCACGGTCGAGCAACACGCCGACTGTATACGAGCTGTCAACCCCGCGCACCTGGTCGATATACGCCCTTGTGACAGGCTGAAAATACGCAACGACCGCAAGCGTTTCAAGCGCCGGCTGCGACAGCATGGGCGGCTTGCGCTGCTCAAGGGTCTTGCTTATGACCGCTGCATACTCAGGAGATGAGCACATTTGCAGCTTATCATCAAGCTTGAGTATGCGCATTCCGCGCCTGTTGAAGCTGTATTCATCGGAAAGCTCCTTTGCCGCTGCGAGCACCATGCTCTCATCCGTTTCGAGGATGAGTGATATCCGCGCCGCGGGGACAGGCTCGCCGGAGGCAAAAATGATCGCCTCTATAGCAGATTTCAAATTCTCTTTTTCCATACCAAACCTACTCAACAATCTTCTCAAGTATCTCGCTGACATTGCCGCCTGTAAAGCTGAGCGTATAGTCAGCCTCGTCGCCCGAAAGCTCAACGCTTCCCATGCTGCACAATTCGAGGATGGATATAAACGTTGCAACTATCTCCGAGCGGCTGCGGCATGCGCTGTAAAGCTCGGAAAGGCGCGCCGGGCTCTGCTGGAGGCGCTCGATAAGCTCGCGGCTTTTCGTGCGCACCTCGTAAACTATGCGCGACGGGGCTATGCGCTGGGCAAGCTCCGGCTCAACAGGCTTGCCGCCGCGCGTTACAACGGCATACAGGGCCTTAAAAAGGTCTGCCGGCTCGTGCCTGTATTCATACTCGCGCGACTGCACAGGCAGAGGCTCGGGAAGCTTTGCATAGTACAAAAGTCCCTTCTCCGAAGCGCTTTTGAGCTCCGGCGTTATCTTCTGCACTGCAGCAAAAATGTCCTTGCATTTTAGCTGCTCGAGGCTTGACATGAGCTCTTCCAGCTCGCTGACCTCTTCCTCGCCTGCCAAAAGCGTGCGCGTTTTGATATACAGCAGGTGCGACGCCATCTGCACGAACTCGCTTGCAATTTCAAGGTCCATGCGCTCCATCTGCTCAAGATACTCAAGGTACTGGTCAAGTATCTCGGATATCTTAATATCGCGTATCTCTATTTTGTTTTTCGACAGCAGCATGAGTATAAGGCTGAGCGGACCGTCAAAGTCCTGAAGCTCATTTTTGTCCTTAACTACACTGTCCAGGTGAAAAGTCGGATCGTTCATCGTCAATAAAACAGTATGCGCGAAAGGTCAAAGCCCCATTCGGCAAATGAAAACAGAATACTGAATGCAGCCTGGGTCACAGTCTGCAGGGGTTTTCCCAAAAGGTCTGTGGCTATCAGAATGAGCAGAACTATCATGCCGTAGCGCTCATAGCGCATGAGCTTTAAATAGCTCTCGTCACTCATCACCGAAAACAGCACCTTTGATCCGTCAAGCGGCGGGACGGGGATGATGTTGAATATTGCAAGCGCGAGGCTGAGATACGCCGTTATGTAAACCATGTCGAGCACATCGAGCAAAAATTCATTGCCCGAGACGTTGCACGGCAGATAGATAAAGCCGTAGATGAACAAAACGACGCAGCAGATGATGACGTTTGAAACAGGCCCCGCGAGGGCTGTTATGGCCATATCGCGCTTTGGGTTTTTGAAGTTGCGCATGTCGACCGGTACGGGCTTTGCCCAGCCGAATTTGAAAGCGACCATCATGACAAGGCCGAGAATATCGATGTGCTTAATGGGGTTTAGCGTGAGCCTGCCCATAAGCTTTGCCGTATTATCGCCCAAACGGTAAGCCGCATAGCCGTGGCTGAGCTCGTGCAGGGTTATGCACACAAGGGCGGGTATTATCGCCATGAGCATATCCGTCAGCACAGACCAGTCGAGATTTCGCATTACATCGCCAAATGAGTTCATATTAAACGTACCTTAAAATTTCCGCAAACAGCGCTTCCCTGCCCGTGCCCTTTTCGGCGGAAAAGAGTATGAGCGGCACAGTGTCATCAAGGCCGAGGGTCAGGCGGATAGCCTCAAGATTCGGCTCAATTTCGCTCTTTTTGAGCTTATCGCACTTGTTTGCAACGACAACGAGCGGACAGCCCGTGCTTTTAAACCACTGAGCCATTGTAACGTCGTCGGCCGTCGGCTTATGGCGGGAGTCGACTATCATGACGCCGAGGTCAATAAGCCCCTCAACCGCGAAAAACTGCTCCATGAGCTTGCCCCAGCGCTCACGCTCGGATTTGGACACCTTGGCGTAGCCATAGCCGGGGAGGTCGACGAAATAAACCTGCTTATCGATGAGAAAGTAGTTTACATGTATCGTCTTTCCGGGCGACTGGCCGACGCGGGCAAAGTTTTTGCGGTTTAAAAGTCTGTTTATAACAGAGGATTTGCCGACATTGGATTTGCCGGAGAAAACAATATTGGGCAGAGCATCGCGGATAAAGCCCGAGGGCGCGGCCGCGCTTTTAATAAACTCTGCGTTATTCACGTTAAGTGCCATACTTCACCTACTGCCTTATTCCCGTGCGCGGCTTCTTTGCGGCGACAGGCATTATTACCTCGGCTCTGCTGTCTGCATCGACGTGCACAAGCGCCGTTTCAAGCACCTTGTCGGCGCTGTCTGCCAGCACGAAGTTCAGTGCCTTGCGCACGGTGGGGTCAATTTCCTCAAGGTCGGGCGCGTTATCGGCCGGGATGATGACCGTCGTTACGCCCGCGCGCATCGCGGCCATTGTCTTTTCTTTAAGTCCGCCTATGGGCAGAACTCTGCCGCGCAGGCTAATTTCGCCCGTCATCGCAATATCGCGGCGCACCGGGGTGTTGGTGAGCGCCGATACGATGGCCGTACACACAGTCACGCCCGCCGAGGGGCCGTCCTTGGGCACTGCGCCCTCGGGGAAATGGATATGGATATCCTTTGTTTTATAAAAATCTGCATCGATGCCGAGCTTGCCGGCTCTGCTGCGGATATAGCTCAGCGCCGCCTGGCACGATTCCTTCATGACATTGCCGAGGTTGCCTGTAAGCTCAAGCTTGCCTGTGCCGTCAATGACCGCGACTTCAACGTCGAGCACCTCGCCGCCCACGCTTGTCCACGCAAGGCCGCGCACGAGGCCGACTTCGTCATTCAGGCGCTTGTGCTCTGGCTTGAACTTTGCAGGGCCGAGGTATGCTTCGAGCGCGCCGGAGCGCAGAGAAAGGCTCTTACGCTCGCCGTCGGCTATGCTCACGGCCGCCTTGCGGCAGACATCGGCAATGCGCCGCTCAAGATTGCGCACGCCCGATTCGCGCGTGTAGAAGCTTATCATTTCGCGGATGGCATCGTCGCTGATTTTGAGCTGGCTTGCCTTCAGGCCGTGCTTTTTGCGCTGCTTGGGCAGAAGATACTGCTTTGCGATGCTAAGCTTCTCTTCGTCTGTGTAGCTTGAAAGCTCGATGACCTCCATACGGTCGAGCAGCGCGCGGGGTATGGTATCGGTCGAGTTTGCCGTTGTTATAAAGAACACGTCCGACAGGTCGACGGGAACTTCGAGGAAGTTATCCCTGAACGTCGAGTTCTGCTCGGGGTCGAGCGCTTCAAGCAGCGCCGCCGAGGGGTCACCGCGATAGTCTGAGCCGAGCTTATCTATCTCGTCGAGCACCATCAGGGGGTTCATGCTCTTTGCCTGGCGAAGTCCGGCGATTATCCTGCCGGGCATTGCGCCGACGTAGGTTTTCCTGTGGCCGCGTATCTCGGCTTCGTCATGCACGCCGCCGAGGGAAATGCGCACGCAGTTGCGCCCCGTTGCGCGGGCGATGCTCATTGCGATGCTGGTCTTGCCCGTGCCCGGAGGGCCGACAAGGCACAGGAGGCTGCCGTTTGCCTTGGGTGCAAGCGTTCTGACCGCCAAATGCTCGATAACACGCTGCTTTACCTTTTCAAGGCCGAAGTGATCCTCGTCCAGGGTCTTTCTCGCCTTTGCGATATCGCTCGTTTCCTCGGTTTTCACGCCCCAGGGAAGCTCAAGACAGACATCGAGATAGCCTCGTATGACCGTCGCCTCTGTCGAGCCGAAGGGCTGCTTTGCAAGGTGCGACACCTCTTTTAAGAGCTTTTCCTCTATCTCCTTGGGAAGCGCGAGGGCGCGGATCTTTTCGCGGTATTCGGCGATATCGTCAATACCGTCATCCTCGCCGAGCTCCTGCTGGATTATCTTCATCTGCTCGCGCAGATAGTAGTCGCGCTGGCTGCGGTTTACCTGCTCATTTGTAGCCTCGTTGAGCTCCTGCTCGATGGTCATGACGTTGAGCTCGTGATTGAGCATCTCGATGAGCATGTCAAGGCGTGCGCAGGGGCGAAGCTCTTCCAGAAGCGCCTGCTTCTGACGATAGTCAAAGCGCACGTTCTGCGCCGTGTAGTCGGCGACGAAGGCCGGGTCGCGGCTGACGACGAGGTTCAAAAGCATCTCAGGCGGCATGTTGCCCGCCATCTGGATATACTCATCAAAAAGGCTCACCGTCGTGCGCATAAGCGCCTCGCGGCGGTCGGCCGGAACGCGCTCGGGCTTATCGGGGACATGCTCAATTTCGCCAACATAGCAGGGCTGCTCATCGCGCACAGAGACGATCTTGCCCCTGTACATGCCCTCGGCCATCACCTTGCACAGCTTTGTGCCGGGCTGACGCACAAGCTGACGTATGCGGCAGACGACGCCATATTCGTACAGATCGCCTATCTGCGGCATGTCGTTTGATATATCCTTCTGCGTTACGAGCATAAGCTCCTGCTCGGCAGACGCGGCTGTGAGCGCTGCCAGCGATATGGGTCTTTCAACGTCGAAGCTCAGCAGCATGCCCGGGAAGACGTTTAGCCCGCGCAGCGGCAATATCGGAAGCTCTCTGTTGGGTACTTTTTTGCTATTCATGTCTTTTCCTCCTTCTGAGGGATAATAAAATGCAGCAAGACGGAATATAGCCCCGCCTTGCTACAATAAATCATCAATGTATACGAATCACATCGGGGCCTGTGCCGTTGCGGACACAGTCGGCAGTGACGATGACCTTTTCAATATCGCGCTCGGACGGAACGGTGTACATGATATCGGTCATGATGCTTTCCATCACGCTGCGCAGGCCGCGCGCACCTATCTTCATCTCGATAGCCTTATCCGCGACGGCTTCAAGAGCCTCCTGCTCGTAGCTGAGCTTCACTCCGTCATAGCTCATCATAGCCTCGTACTGCTTGGTCATGGCGTTCTTGGGCTCTGTGAGTATGCGCACGAGATCCTCGCGCTTTAAGGAGCTGAGCGGTGCTATAACGGGCAGACGGCCGATAAGCTCGGGGATTATGCCGAACTTCAAAAGGTCGTGCTGCTGAGCCTGGGCGAGCAGCTCGCCGACATCGCGCTCTTTCGAGCTTTTTATGTCCGCGCCGAAGCCCATGCTCTTTTTATCCGTGCGCTTTTCGATTATCTTATCAAGACCGTCGAACGCGCCGCCGCATATGAAGAGTATATTTGTCGTATCGACCTTTATAAACTCCTGATGCGGATGCTTGCGTCCGCCCTGAGGCGGAACGTTTGCGACTGTGCCCTCGAGGAGCTTCAGCAGTGCCTGCTGCACGCCCTCGCCGGATACGTCGCGGGTTATGGATGTATTCTCGCTCTTGCGGGCGATCTTATCTATCTCGTCAATGTATATGATGCCCTTTTCCGCGCGCTCGACATTGAAGTCCGCCGCCTGGAGCAGACGCAGAAGAATATTTTCCACGTCCTCGCCGACATAGCCCGCCTCGGTGAGCGTCGTTGCATCAGCGATAGCAAAGGGCACGTTGAGCATCTTTGCAAGCGACTGGGCAAAAAGGGTCTTGCCGCTGCCGGTGGGGCCTATGAGCAGGATATTGCTCTTTTGAAGCTCGACCTCATTGTCGCCGGCAAAAAGTATGCGCTTATAGTGGTTATACACGGCAACGGAGAGGACGACCTTCGCCCTGTCCTGCCCGACGATGTATTCATCGAGCTTTGCCTTTATCTGCGCGGGCTTGGGGAGATCCTCAAACCTCATGCGGTTGCCGTCATTGTCATGCACGGGATTTTCGCCATCCTCGGCGATGATGCTCATGCACAGATTGACGCACTCATCGCAGATATACGCACCGTTTCCGGCGATAAGTCTGCCCGTCTGCGCCTGGGTCTTTCCGCAGAAGGAGCAGCGGATGCTCTTTCTGTCGTCTGTTCTTGCCATAGTTTTACCTCAAAAAATGATGTGTGTAATAAACCCGATATGGGGGAACAAATATTTGTTCCCCCATAGTGCTATCTGTTATCGCTTGGTTATGACCTTATCGATAAGGCCGTATTCCACTGCCTCCTGCGCGGACATAAAGTGGTCACGCTCGCAGTCGGCTTCTATGACGGCTATGTCCTTACCGGTGTTTTCAGCAAGGATCCTGTTGAGGTTTTTCTTAATCTTCAGGATATGCTCGGCCTGGATCTGAATGTCGGTGCACTGACCCTGGCTGCCGCCGGAGGGCTGATGGATCATAATCTCTGCATTCGGGAGAGCTATACGCTTGCCCTTTGCGCCGCTTGAAAGCAGGAAGGCGCCCATGGATGCCGCAAGACCGATGCAGATGGTGGAAACGTCGGGCTTGATGTACTGCATGGTGTCGTATATCGCCATGCCTGCCGTGACGCTGCCGCCGGGGCTGTTTATATAAAACTGGATATCCTTATCGGGATCCTGCGCCTCAAGATGCAGAAGCTGGGCAACAACGAGGGATGCCGTCGTATCATTGACTTCCTCCGACAGCATGATTATGCGCTCGTTCAAAAGCCTTGAAAATATGTCATACGAACGCTCGCCGCGGCTTGTCTGCTCTACTACATAGGGTACTAAACTCATTTTAAAAGTCTCCTTTCACGCTTATCTAACTCGGAGATCATATCCTAAAACGGTGCTGATTATTCAGCCTCTGTCTCTGCGGGAGCTTCCTCGGTGGCAGACTCGATAACTATCTTCGTTGCCTTCTCCTTCTTGAACTCCTGCTTAATATATGCTTCGCCGAAGTACTGACGGATCTGATCGGGCTCTGCGCCGACAGTCTCTGCTGCGCCCTTGATGTACTCCTCAAGCTCTTCGTCGGTGACTTCGATGTTCTCCGCCTCGACTATTGCCTCAAGCAGCAGTTCCTGCTTTACCTGATACTCGGCTGCGGGACGGATGGTTGCGTTTATTGCCTCTTCGTCAAGGCCCATCATCTTCTTGATGTCGTCGGTGGTCATCTTGGGATCGGACAGACCGAAGTTTGCAGCATAGCTGCGGACGAGCTCGTCGATCTTCTCGCTTATCATGCTCTCGGGAACTTCGACGGTCATGTTATCGCAGGCCTTGGTCATGATAGCCGTGCGGAACTTTGCATCCATCTGCTCCTGCATGACGCGCTCCATATCCTTGCGGGTATCGGCTCTGTATTCCTCAACGGTGTTAAACTCGGAAACGTCCTGAACGAAATCATCGTCAAACTCGGGGAGCTCGGTGGTGGACAGCGCGTTGAGCTTTACCTTAAAGACAACGTCCTTGCCTGCAAGCTCGGGAGTGTAGTCCTCGGGGAAGGTGATGTTAATGTCTCTCTCCTCGCCGATGTTCATGCCGACTATCTGATCCTCAAAGCCGGGGACAAATGCGCCGGAGCCAAGCTCGAGCTCATAGCCCTCGGAGGAGCCGCCGTCAAAGGGAACACCGTCAAGCGTGCCGACAAAGTCGATATCAGCAGTGTCGCCCATCTGAGCCTCGCGCTCAACATCGACAACGCGGCCGTTGCGCTTGAGAACGCCGTTTATCTGACCGTCAACATCCTCTTCGGTGATGACAAAGGTCTCTTTAACTGCGCTGAGGTTCTTATACTCACCGAGGGTGACCTCGGGATACAGCTCAACATCAAAGGTCAGGGTGAGGACCTTATCTTCGGAAAGATCCATGTTGGAAACTGCGGGCTTGCCGATGATCTTCAGACCGCTGTTAATGTAACCGAACTCATATGCAGGAGCAACGAGGTCATCGATAGCGTCCTGATAGAAAACATCGCTGCCGTACATACCCTCGACGACTGCACGGGGTGCCTTGCCCTGTCTGAAGCCGGGGATGGAGATGCTGCCCTTATTCTTGTTGAAGGCCTTGGTTACAGCCTGGTCAAACTCCTTTGCGTCGACCTCGACCTGAAAGCTTGCAGCTTTGGAGTCTTTCTTTTCTACGTTCTTAACTAACATTTATATATTTCCTCCTAATATAATTCACATAGGCCAAAACATAATAACAGATTTTTTACGCAAATGCAATTACTTATTTAAGCTTTACGGGCTTAAATTTCACGTTATCCGCGGACACAAGCGTAAATTCCGTGCCGCCGAGCATTCCCGAGAAGGCCGCCTTGCAGCCGGCGCCGTGGATATGCCCATAGCAGCAGCGCTTTACGTCATACGCTTTTAAAAGCTCCAGTATCTCCGGGCACTCATAATTCATATACCGCGGCGGATAGTGCAGGAACACATAGCGCTCATCCGTCTGCGCGGCTTTGAGCGAGGCTTCAAGGCGCATTATCTCGCGGTTCATTATCTTTTTATCGTGCTCATCGCCCCGACATTCTTCATAAAACCAGCCGCGCGTTCCGCATATCGAAACGCCGTCATACTCAAAGCTTGAATTATGCATAACGTCGATGCTTTTAATATCGTGCTGCTTAAAAAATTCGCGTGCCTTTGTCGCCGTTGTCCACCAGTAATCGTGGTTTCCCTTTATGATTATCTTCCGGCCGGGCAGAGCGTCGATAAACTCAAAATCCGGCAGTGCCTCGTCCATGGTCATGCCCCAGGTTATATCGCCGCACAGCACCGTCAGGTCATCGTCGCAAAGCTCCGAGAAGCCCTCTTTGAGCTTTTCAACATAGTTTTCCCAGCGGCCGCCGAACACGTCCATTGGTTTATCAGTTCCGAGCGAAAGGTGAAGATCGCCTATCGTGTATAAAGACATGCTGCCTCCGTATAAATTCAAAAGTTTCGGTCAAAAATAATAACGCACTGCATTATGGAGGTAAAAATGATGAACAACAAGAATAACTGCTCCACCCAAACCACCGGCGTCGGCTGCGACGTTACAAACTGCAAGTACAACACCATTGACTGCCGCTGCTCCGCCGCCCAGATCAAGGTCAAAAACGAGAAGGCTACTACAAAGTCCGAGACCTTCTGCTCGACCTTCTGCCCGCGCGGCTGCTGCGACTAACGGGGACTCAAGTCCCCCTACATATTATTTCAAGAAATCTGCAACGACCTTTATCATGTCCTGCTTATCGACAACAAGGTCAAAGCGTTTCTCGCGCTTATCAAGTCCCGCAAGAGGCTTGGGAACGCTCGTTTTCGTGACGTGGGAGAGCTTTTCTATAAGCTCCGTGCCGGAAGCCTCGCTTCCCTGCCCCAGCGCCGCAAGGACACTGTCGCAGAACTTATAGGGGCTTGCCGTGGATACGACGACCGCGGGAGCAGTCTTGCCGGTATCAGCACGATAGTCGCCGAGCTTTTTGTACGCAACGGCGGTGTGCGTATCCATGAGATAGCCGTTTTCGCTGTAAACGCTTCCGATAACGGCCTTAGTATCGTCATCGGAACAGTAGCCGCCGACAAAATGCTCGTTTATAACGCTCTTCACAGCGTCGGAGACCTCATACGCGCCGGTCTTTGAAAGCTCCGCCATGTAGCCTGCGACCTCCGCATCGGACTTGCAGACGGAGTAAAGAAGCCTTTCGAGGTTGCTGGACACAAGGATGTCCATGGACGGGGAAATCGTCGTGTAGAAGGTTCTGTTGCGATCATAAACGCCGCGCTCGAAGAAATCGGCAAGGACATTATTCTGATTTGACGCGCAGATGAGCTTGCCGACAGGCAGACCCATGTTCTTTGCATACCAGCACGCGAGGATATTGCCGAAGTTTCCGGTGGGCACGACAAAGTCGAGCGTATCGCCGTAGCTTATGCGGCCGGAGGCGGCAAAATCGCAGTAGGCCGAGAAATAGTACACTATCTGCGGCAGGAGTCTGCCCCAGTTGATCGAGTTTGCGGAAGACAGGAACCAGCCGTTTTCGCTGAGGCTCTGCGCAAATTCCTTATCGGAGAATATCTGCTTTACGCCGGTCTGCGCATCGTCAAAGTTGCCGCGCACAGCGGCAACGCCGACGTTTTTGCCGGTCTGGGTTATCATCTGAAGCTGCTGCACGTCGGACACGCCATTGTGCGGATAAAATACGAGTATCTTCGTATTCTCAACATCGGCGAAGCCCTCAAGCGCTGCCTTGCCCGTGTCACCGCTCGTGGCAACAAGGATGCAGACATTGCGCGTCTCGCCGCACTTTTTGAGGGATGCCGTCAGCAAATGCGGGAGCATTTGCAGCGCCATATCCTTAAATGCGCAGGTCGGGCCGTGCCACAGCTCGAGAACGCCGGTGTTATCATCGACAAAATGCACAGGTGCAGTATCCGCCGTGTCAAAATTATCGCCGTATGCGCGCTGTATCATCGCCTTGAGCTCTTCTTCCGAAAACTCATCGAGAAACAGCTTCATTATTTCAAGAGCTCTGCCGCGATAGTCTTCCCCGCCGATGCGCTCAACGTCTTTAATCGTGAGCTTCGGCAGGCTTTCGGGAACATACAGGCCGCCGTCGGGTGCAAGACCGCGGGCTATGGCCTGGCTGGCGCTTACCTTTTCCTTTTCGTTTCGAGTGCTGAAATATAACATATCGGTTTTCCTTTCCGGTCAAAATGCGTTTTCAATATGATTAATTACGGGCCTTTTCGTGTTCACACCCTCGGGCGCATAGACCTCTATGACGTCAAAGCGCGGCTGAAGCTCAGTTTCGTGCTGCTGGAGCCAAAGCTGGGCGGCAATCATGACGCGCTGCTGCTTTGCAGCCGTCACAAATTCGCGCGCTGTGCCGTAATCGCTGTTTTTGCGGAGCTTGACTTCGACAAAGACTATGTATCCGCCGCGCCGCGCAACGATATCTATTTCGCCCTGCCTGTATCGGCAGTTGGTGTCGATTATCCTGTACCCGCGCAATCGCAGGTAGTTTGCCGCCTTTCTCTCGCCGAAGGCGCCCAGTTTTTCCTCTGCCATCAGTGCATTTTCCTCAAAAAGCTCGGTCTGTGGATATCACAGGGGCCATACTCGCGCAAGGCCTCGTAATGCAGCTTCGTACCGTAGCCCTTGTGCTTTTCAAAGCCGTACTGCGGGTACTTTTCGGCCATTTGGAGCATATACCTGTCTCGCGTGACCTTGGCAAGGACGGAGGCTGCGGCAATATCCGCGCACTTGCTGTCGCCCTTGACTATGCAGCGGCTTGGAAGCTCGATAGCGCTGTTGCGGTTTCCATCAATAAGCGCAAGCGACGGCTGGGGGCTGAGCTTTGCGATGGCGCGGTTCATGGCTTTCATGGCGGCATTGAGGATGTTCATGCTCTCTATCTCCTCGACGCTTGCAAAGGCAATGCCGTAGCTTACAGCCTCCGCACAGATGAGGTCATACAGCGCCTCGCGCTTTTTCTCGCTAAGCTTTTTCGAGTCGTTTAGTCCCTCAATTTCAAGGCCGCGCGGGAGTATGACCGCTGCTGCGCACACGGGACCGGCCAGCGGGCCGCGGCCTGCCTCGTCAACTCCGCACAAAAGCGTCTCGCCCTCGTCGTATATCGCGTTTTCAATATCCCATAACTGCATCAAATCGGTTTCTCCAAGCTTATTCTTCCGAGCTTACCGTCGTGATATTCACTAAGCACGGTGTTTGCCATGCGCTCTATATCGTATTCGCCCTTTGAGACAAGAAAGCCGCGCTTTTTTGCCGCCGCTTCCAGCAGCTCAAAGCCGTTTGCCTCGGGGTCGGGCTCAAACTTATATCTTGCCGTCAGTGCCTCGGGGTACATTTCGCGCATCCTGAGCATGAAGTTTGCCGCAAGCGTCTCCTTGTCCAGAACATCTGCCTTTATAGCGTTTGTTATGGCCAGCATTTCGCCGACCTCCTGCGAGTCAAACTTCGGCCACAGTATGCCCGGAGTGTCCAAAAGGTCAAGGCCCTTATCGATATTTATCCACTGCTTGCCGCGCGTGACGCCGGGCTTATCGCCCGCGATGGCGGCCTTGCGCTTTGCGACCTTGTTTATAAACGTCGACTTTCCGACGTTGGGTATGCCGAGGATCATGACGCGCATGGGGCGGTTTACCTGACCCTTGGCGGCATACTCGGCTATCTTATCCTTTAAAAGCTCGCGCAGGTAAGGCGCAAACTGATTCACGCCCTTGCCGCTCTTGGCGTCGGTCTCCAGAATTTTTATCCCGTCGGCTTCAAAATACGCGCGCCACTGGGCGGTTATCTTGGGGTCTGCGAGGTCTGTGCGGTTTAAGATTATAAGGCGCGGCTTTCCGGCGGCAAGGCGGTCGATATCCGGATTGCGGCTTGAATTGGGTATGCGGGCATCGAGTATCTCGCACACGGCGTCGACCTGCTTTATGCTGTCTTCGATCATGCGCTGAGCCTTGGTCATGTGGCCGGGAAACCACTGGATATTCATTTTTTCATAGCTGATTTCGGCCATATCATTCACCGTCCGGCACGCCTATGGAGTTAAACGGGAACACGCGCAGAAGCACCTTGCCGACGATAAGGCGCTCATCGACCATGCCGATGGCGGCCTTGCGGCTGTCGCTTGAAGCGTTGCGGTTATCGCCCATGACGAAAACACAGCCCTCGGGCACCTTCTGTGCTCCGGTGAAGTCGAGCGCGTTATAGGTAGGCTCGGCTATATACGGCTCGTCCAAAAGCTCGCCGTCAACATACACGCGGCCACGGTCAAAATCAATTTCTATCGTCTGCCCCTCGGTCGCGATGACGCGCTTTACAAGCGCCTGCTCCTTATAATCATCCTTGCGGAAGATGACTATGTCGCCCTGCTTGGGCGAATAGAAAAGGTCGGACACGACAAGCTTATCCCCGTTTAAAAGCGTGGGGTTCATCGAGTCACCGCTGACGTCAACGATGCGGAAGAAAAACGTGAATATCACGACGCAGATGATGAGCGCAAGCAGCAGGCACTGCAGCCACTCGTACACCTCGCCGCGCGTTGAGGTATTCACCTTCGCGGCTTCGGGCTTTGCATTATCTTTTGTCTTAGTATTTTTCATTGTAACTACCTCTCGCTAGGTTATCATCATATTATACACCAGCGCACTATATTTAGGCAACAAAAAAAGCAGCTTACGCTGCTTTTTTTGACATACATATGGGTCGGGCGCTTACAGGCGCTCCTTGACCTTTGCCCTCTTACCAACGCGCTCACGCAGGTAGTACAGCTTTGCTCTGCGGACCTTGCCGCGGCGAACTGTCTCTACAGAGACGATGGACGGAGAGTGTACGGGGAAGACCTTCTCGCAGCCTACACCGTAGGAGATGCGGCGGACGGTGATGGTCTCGTTGATGCCGCCATGCTTCTTGGCAATGATGGTGCCTTCGAAAGCCTGGTTGCGCTCACGGCTGCCTTCCTTTACACGGACGGTGATACGGACGGTATCGCCGACGTTGAGCTCGGGCAGTTCGGGCTTCATGTACTGTTCGCTGAGAATTTTGATCAGATCCATAGTCTAATCCTTCCTTTTCTTTAGGCGTTCGTGCCGGAGGGCTCCCTTTCGGCCTCGGCAGAGGACCGCTTGATAGCCTGCGATACACGCAAGCCAAAGTATATTACCACAAATGTTTAGCAATTGCAAGCATTTTCATCGAAAAGCCTGCATATTTTCATCAAAAACTTCAAGGCGGCGGAATTTTGCAAAGTCAGGCGCAATATCGGGGGCAAGCTGGCGCAGGGAGTCTGCGATGAGCTCGGGGTTCAGCGTCGGCTCCTGGGCGGATATAGTTGCGCATATCACAACGTCTGCGCCCGATGCTTCAAAGCTTATTTCCTTTATCGCGGGGCGAATATCGGTCTCACCAACTCCGCGCTTTGTTTTCTTCGTGATGACAATGCTCTCGGCGGCAAAGAATTCATTAAGGCGCGCGGCCATCTCCTCCGCGGGGCGCTCGTCATACTCGAAAACGCCGCTTATCTTCAGCCACTTGAGCTCTTTGACCTTGCGCTCGGACTCATAAATTTCGAGTACCTCTATCCCCTCCGGCATCTGCACGGACAGGCGCTTTAGTATCTCCTCCGTCGGCATGTCCTCAAGCATCTTAAAGTCCATTATCTCGCACACGCTCTCACAGCCGACCGACAGCGGAAGCGCAATGGATATCTGCGGATGGGGGTTGAAGCCCTCGGAGTATTTAAGGCGGCACTCGGCGCGCAGGAAGCAGCGCGTGAGCGTGCGCATGAGGTCAAGGTGCGATATGTAAACGGCTCTGCCGGTTTTGGCAAATCTCATTCTGAGCTTATCCATCGCATTTTCCTCCCTTCAGGAGCTTTGCAGCGCCGCAGGCCGAGCACTGCTTGCGGCAGTCGGGCGAAAGCTCGGACTTGTAGGCCATTTCGCGCTCGTGCCACAGGTGGCTGCGCCGCACACCGACGTCGGCAACGTCCCAGGGCATGAGCTCGTCCTTATCTCTCAGGCGGTGGGCATAAAATGTCGGGTCAAGCTGCGCGTCGTCAAAGGCCTGCATCCAGCGATCGAAGGAGAAATAATCGCTCCACGCTTCAAGCCTGCCGCCTGCGCGCCAGACGTTTTCGATGACCTTGCCCATGCGCCTGTCGCCGCGCGAGAGCGTGGCTTCAATATAGCTTGTCTGCGGGTCGTGCCAGTTGTAAACAACGTTTTTGGCCTTAATATTCTCGCGCAGGAGGTTTACCTTCCGGATATACTCCTGCATAGTCACCTGCTGCTCCCACTGGAATGGGCTGTGCGGCTTGGGAACAAAACAGGAGGTCGAGACCGTTATGCGCACGCCGCGGTTTTTGTTCTTGGAATACAGACGCCAGGTGTGCAAAACCTGATTTGCAAGCTCCGCGATGCCGAGGATGTCCTCGTCCGTCTCCGTCGGGAGGCCGAGCATGAAGTAAAGCTTTATGGTGTTCCAGCCGCCCTCGAATGCCAGCCGGCAGGTGTTCAAAAGGTCTTCCTCGGTGACGTTTTTGTTTATCGCGTCGCGCAGTCGCTGGCTTCCGGCCTCGGGCGCGAAGGTCAGGCCGCTTTTGCGGGTCTTCTGAATACGGTGCATGAGCTCCATCGAGAAGTTATCCGCACGCAGTGACGGGAGCGACAGGCCGATGCTGCGCGGCTCGCAGTAGCACAAAAGGTCATCGCACAGACCCGACAGGTGCTTATAGTCGCTTGAGCTTAGCGAGAGCAGCGTTATATCCTGGCAGCCGGTGTTTTTAAGCAGCGCCTTGCCCTGCTCGGCAAGCAGCTCCGGCGATTTTGCGCGGATGGGTCTGTAAACATGTCCCGCCTGGCAGAAGCGGCAGCCGCGCACACAGCCTCGGAACAGCTCGAGGTTTACCCTGTCGTGCACGACCTCGGTCGACGGTACGATGGGGTTAAGCGGGAAATGCACCTTGTCAAGGTCTGCGATTATGCGCTTTGTGACGCGCTCGGGCGCGCCGTGCGTCACATTCACCTTCGAGAGCGTACCGTCGGCATTATACTCCGGCTCGTAAAACGCCGGAACGTACACGCCGCCTATCTGCGCCGCCTTTTCGAGAAAAGCGGTTTTCGTCCAGTTCTCTGCCTTGGCAGTGCGCAAAAGCGCAAGCAGCTCGTTGTTCATCTCCTCGCCCTCACCGAGGAGGAAAATGTCGATAAAATCAGCCATGGGTTCGGGGTTCAGCGCCGCAGTTCCGCCGGCAATAACAAGCGGCAGAAGCTCCGTGCGCTCTGCGCTGTGCAGCGCAACTCCCGCCATGTCCATCATGTCCAGCACTGTCGAATACGCCATCTCGTAGCCGATGGAAAAAGCCAGCACGTCGTGCTCACTTATCGCGTCGCCGCTTTCGAGCGCATACAGCGGAATGTTATTTCCCTTTAGCTGCTCATACATATCGCCCCACGGCGCGTAAACGCGCTCGCACCATACATACGGCAACTCGTTCATCGTGGAATACAGGATGCCCATGCCGAGGTTTGACATGCCGATCTCATATGTATCCGGGAAGCAGAATGCAACGCGGAGCTCGACCTCGTCCTTGTTTTTGATTATCTGATTAAACTCGCCGCCGGTGTATCGAGCGGGCTTCTGCACCTTCGGGAGTATGCGTTCAAGTCGTTTGTCCATAGTTATCTCCGTTTAAAATGTATCTTATTGATTTTACATCAAGCGCATACTTTTTACAATACCCGTTTGTGCAATTAAGACCCAAACTCCCGCCGCAATAAGCGCTGCTCCAAGGCCGGTATCGGCAGAGCACATGCCCATCACTGCAAGCGTAAGGCCGACTGCGAGACTTATGCAGAACATAATGCTCCCGGCCTTTTCCGCGCCCAAAACAGCGTTCAGAGCGCACATTAGCGCCCGCCCGCCGTCAAGCGGGAGCGCCGGCAAAAGATTGTAGACCGTCAGCAGCAGGCTCATGCCTGCAGTGCGCAGGAAAAGAACGTTTGACCACTTCTGACCTATATGAGCGCATAAAAGTGCGAGGGCAAGTCCGCTAGCGGGCCCTGCCAGCAGCGTTATTATCTCGGAGGCCGTGCCATACGCTCCGCTTTTGCTCATGCACAGGCCCGCGGAATCGGCGCGCACTCCCCTCACTCTGCCGCCGCAGATGATTATCGCCGCCGCGTGCCCCGCCTCGTGGACGATGATGGCTGTAAGCAGCGCAGCGAGGCTTGTTATGCCACCGAAAAAATATACGCAAGCTAATACGAGCAGCGCACCGGAGCTTAACTCGAAGCTGTGCTTCATATGTAAAACTCCGGATTGAGATACACGCTGTCACGCTCAAGCTCAAAGTGCAGATGCGGCCCTGTCGCCTCTCCTGTTGCGCCGACAAGCGCGATAACGTCTCCCCTGCTCACACTCCCACAGCTCATGCAAAGCTGGCTGCAATGGGCGTACAGCGTGCGGTAGCCGTCCACGTGGTCGATCATGACGTATTTGCCGAAGGAATCGGAGTCCCCCTGCGCAACGATGGTGCCGTCGGCAAAAGCGTGGATCTGCGTGCCGGTGTCAGCGGCAAGATCGGTGCCATAGTGGTACTTGACCTCGTTTTTTATCGGGTGCAGCCTGTAGCCGAAGCCGGATGAAGTCACGCCCGTGACTGGATTTGCGTACTCGAACGGGAGCTCCGGCCGCTCATAGCTCACATCAGCCGGCACAGCATAGGCAGAATACGCTTCCTGTGACTCCAAAAACGCCGTGACTGCCGGATTTTGCGTCGGTTCCGGCGTAGGAGTAGGCGTGGGCTCCGGCGTTGGAGTTGGAGTGGGCTTTGGCGTTGGTGTTGGGCTGGGCTCAGGGCTTTCAAAGCGCTGCATAAATGTCTGAATGGCGTCGCCGTCGGCAATGCTGCGCCCAAGCTGCACTACTGCCGCCGTGTGCTCCTGCTCAAGGCTCAGCGCGGCGGCTATCCCATCGGCAACGCGGTCAGCCGCCGACGGCGACAGCATCCGCACAGCTGTAAGCGCCAAAAACACCGCCGATGATATGTATATCTTCGCTTCCTTCATGCTTGTCACCTCATAAACAGTGTATGTTGGCAATCTGTGATAAATTATCCTTGACAATCGCCGCTGCAGTTATTATAATATAAAAGCTGTTTCGGGGTGTAGCGCAGCTGGTAGCGCGCTTGGTTCGGGACCAAGAGGCCGGGAGTTCAAGTCTCCCCACTCCGACCATAAAAAAAGTCCAAGTCGAAAGACTTGGACTTTTTTCATCTAAATCCGTCCTTCGGACGGGATAAATCCATCTGTGATGGATGAAATCGCTTCGCGATGAAATCCCGCTTCGCGGGGTGTGGACGGATTTAATTTCATCCACGTAGTGGATTTCATCTGCGCCAGCAGATTTCACCGTGAGCTTTGCTCACGATTTCATTTAATATAGAATTGCATCAGCATATAAAAAAATCTCTCGGCCGATGGCCGAGAGATTTTTTTGTTTTAGTACTGGATCTTT
>CAZWJM010000010.1:0-38468 GCA_964634435.1 uncultured Oscillospiraceae bacterium
GGATGCTGTCGGCTTTTGGCACCCCCGGCGAGACTCGAACTCACTACCTTGCGCTTAGGAGGCGCACGCTCTATCCAGGTGAGCTACGGAGGCACAACAGGGTTATTTTAACGCACTGGCGCGAAATTGTCAATACCGGCGGCAGGCAATGCGATGCCGATATGGAGGCCCGAAAAGCATTGGTAAAACGATATATTTTACCGAATCCGGCGGCCGTTAATACAAACTTTTTAACTTTTTGTAACGCCTATTGACTTTAGCGGTGAAAAGTCCGATAATACATTATTATATATTTAGTATAGGGAGAGTTGCGCATGCTCAAACTAAAAGGCATCACAAAGGACTACGCTGTAGGCGACGAAGCGGTGCACGCGCTCAAGGGCATCGACCTTGAGTTCAGAAAATCGGAATTTGTCGCGGTGCTCGGCCACTCGGGCTGCGGCAAGACGACGCTGCTGAACATAATCGGCGGCCTCGACCAGTACACGCAGGGCGACCTTATTATAAACGGCCGCTCGACCAAGGAATACACTGACCGCGACTGGGACAGCTATCGTAACCACTCGATAGGCTTCGTGTTCCAATCGTACAACCTCATACCGCACCAGACGGTGCTTTCAAACGTTGAGCTCGCCCTCACCCTCTCGGGCGTGAACAAGGCTGAAAGACGCGAACGCGCGATTAAGGCGCTCGAGCAGGTCGGCCTCGGCGATCAGCTCAGCAAAAAGCCCAATCAGATGTCCGGCGGACAGATGCAGCGCGTCGCCATCGCCCGCGCGCTGGTCAACGACCCCGACATTCTGCTGGCCGACGAGCCTACGGGCGCGCTTGACTCGGAGACGAGCGTGCAGATCATGGAGATACTCAAGGAGATATCCAAGGATAAGCTCATCATCATGGTAACGCACAACCCCGAGCTTGCCGACACCTATGCCTCACGCATAATTAAGCTGCGCGACGGGCTTATAACCGGCGACTCGATGCCGTACACGGCGCAGGACGACGAGACAAACGACATCGTGCCCAAGAAAACGGCGATGAGCTATCTCACGGCGCTGTCGCTGTCGCTCAATAACCTCATGACCAAGAAGGGCCGCACGATACTCACGGCGTTTGCAGGGTCAATAGGCATAATCGGCATCGCGCTCATACTCTCCATATCCACCGGCGTCAACAACTACATCGATAAGGTGCAGGAGGACACCCTCTCGTCCTACCCGATAGCTATCCAGGCCGAGACGGTCGACATGTCGGAGCTTATGACAAGCTTCATGGGCATAAATGCTGAAAACGCCGCGAACAAGCATGACAAGGACGCAGTTTACGGCAACACCATCATGTACGACATGATGAACGCCATGACCAGCGCCGAGATACAGACCAACAACCTCAAGGATTTCAAGCTCTTCCTCGACGGGGAGATGGCCAAGGACTCGACCCTGAGCAAAAACGTTTCTAACATTCAGTACACCTACGATCTGCCGATGGATCTGTACACCAAGGACGCAGACGGCAAGATAGTGAAGTCCGACATAATGACGCTCATGAGCAAAATGCGCGCGGGCGTTATCGGCGACGAGGCCGAGGCTTCGGTCAGTTCCTCCATGAACGACATGTTCTCCGCCTCCGGCATGAGCAGCACGCAGAGCCAGTTTGTCGTCTGGCAGGAGATGCTCCCCGGCGACGACGGACTGATAAGTCCCCTGCTCCAGGAGCAGTACGACGTGCTGTACGGCGCATGGCCGCAGAGCTACGACGAGGTCGTGCTCATAGTCGACCAGAACAACGAGGTATCCGACCTCGTGCTGTACGCGCTGGGCCTTAAATCTTCAAACGACATGCTCTCTGCCATGGCGGGATATATGACCGGCGACGAGGTTGAGACAACGGAGATCGAAAGCTGGAGCTACTCCGACGTGTGCAAAAAGACCTTCAGCCTCATCCTCCCTGCCGACTGCTGGCAGAAGGATCCCGACACGGGCGAATATAAGGACGCAAGCGAAAATGAGCTGGGCCTCAAGACCCTGTATTCAAACGGAATTCAGCTCAAGATAGTCGGCATAGTGCGCCAGAGCGAGGAAGCCGTTTCCGGCATGATGAGCGGCGCTATAGGCTACACGAACGCGCTGACAAAGCACGTTGTTGAAAAAACGGCCGAGACCGAGCTTGTAAAGCAGCAGCTCAGTGACACGGCGCACGATGTTTTCACCGGTCTGCCGTTTAAGGAATCGGACAAGAGCATGTCCATTGAGGACATTAAGCAGGCAGTCATCGACTACTGCGCGGGCATTGACGAGGCCAAGAAGGCGGAGCTTTACATCGGCTACATGTCCATCGCGCCCGACTCTTACATTAACTCGATGCTCGATGAGCAGCTTGGAAGCGTATCGCGCGAGGATATCGAAAAGCAGGTCGTCGAAAACTATCCCGAGTATGCCGACATGCTCAGCGCCATGGATGACGACACACTGTTTAGCTACATGCGCGAGATGCTCACCGATCAGGTCAAGGCAGCTTACGCAAACGAGGTCAGGAATCAGATGAGCCAGCTTTCGACCGCAAGCCTTGCCCAGGCCTTCGATAACTGCTACCTCACAGACGACGGCTACAGGCTCATTTACGATGAGCTCATGCCGGATACCTTTGCCTCGACAAGCTATGAAAAGAACCTGCGCAAGCTCGGCTACGTCGATCTCGAGTCTCCCTCGGGCGTGAATATCTACGTCGCCACCTTCGCCGCAAAGGACGCCGTTGCGGAGGTCATCGCCCAGTATAACGATACGGTCGACACCGAGGATCAGATAAGCTACACTGACTATGTTGCGCTTATCATGAGCTCTGTCACGACGATAATCGACGTCATATCCTACGTTCTCATAGCCTTTGTTGCCATAAGCCTTATCGTTTCGAGCATCATGATCGGCATCATAACCTACATCAGCGTTCTCGAGCGAACCAAGGAGATCGGCATCCTGCGCGCTATCGGCGCTTCGAAGAAGGACATCTCCAGCGTATTCAACGCCGAGACCGTCATCGTCGGCTTCTGCGCGGGACTTATCGGCATACTGGCAACGATACTGCTGTGCATCCCCATAAACGCCATAGTGCATGGGCTGACGGGCATATACTCAATAAACGCCGTTCTGCCCGGCAGCGCGGCTGTGATACTTGTTGCAATAAGCATGCTGCTTACGGTCGTTGCGGGACTTATCCCCTCGCGCGTCGCGGCAAACAAAGACCCCGTCGTTGCACTCAGAACCGAATAAAAAGCAAAGCAAAAGCTCCTGCACAAAATTGTGCAGGAGCTTTTTTGTCGCTTATAAAACAAAAAAACGTCCGAAGAAATTCGGACGTTTTAGTATTACTTATTGGACATGGTATAGGCCTTTTCGCGGGCAAGAGCACGCTTGAGGCTCATTTCCGCGCGGTGGATATCAACGTCACCGGACTTCTGCTCAAGGCGATCCTTCGCGCGCTTTGCGGAAGCCTGAGCGCGGGCAATGTCGATGCTGTCAGCCATTTCTGCCGTGCGTGCAAGCAGAATGACCTCGTTATCGGCAACGCTCAGCACACCGCCGCTGACAGCCGCGAAATGCTCAATCCCGTCGCTCACATACTTGGCAACGCCCTCGCGCAATGCGCCGATCATGGCCGCGTGGTCGCTGAGTATGCCGGCATCGCCGTCGGACAGGGGCACGAGCGCATAGCTTGCCATCGCGTCGCACACGACGCCGTCGGCCGTTGCAATCTGAAAGTGGATCTTATCGGCCATGGCGCTTACCTATAGTCGTCGCGCTTTGCAAGCACCTCGTCGATGGTGCCGCACATGAGAAATGCCTGCTCGGGCAGATCGTCGCACTCGCCGCCAAGGATGGCCTGGAAGCCGCGTATAGTGTCCTCCATGCGGACATACTTGCCCTTGACGCCGGTGAAGTTTTCGGCAACGTGGAACGGCTGGGACAAAAAGCGCTGAATCCTGCGGGCGCGGTTGACGGTTGCCTTATCCTCAACGCTGAGCTCATCCATACCGAGGACGGCGATGATATCCTGCAGTTCCTTGTACTTCTGAAGCACGGCCTGAACAGCACGCGCAGTCTCATAATGCTCCTTGCCGAGGATGGCCGGCTCAAGGATTCTCGAGGTCGACTCAAGGGGGTCGACGGCGGGATATATGCCGAGCTCCGATATGCTTCGTGACAGAACGGTCGTTGCGTCAAGGTGGGCAAAGGCCGTTGCCGGTGCGGGGTCTGTAAGGTCGTCGGCGGGGACGTAGATGGCCTGAACGGAGGTGACAGAGCCGTTGCGGGTGGAGGTTATACGCTCCTGCAGCGAGCCCATTTCCGTTGCAAGCGTCGGCTGATAGCCGACGGCCGACGGCATACGGCCAAGCAGCGCCGATACCTCGGAGCCTGCCTGGGTGAATCTGAAGATATTATCGATAAACAGCAGAACGTCCTGGCCGGATTCATCACGGAAATTCTCCGCAATAGTAAGTCCCGACAGGGGGACACGCAGACGTGCTCCGGGCGGCTCGTTCATCTGGCCGAACACCAGCGCGGTCTTGTTTATAACGCCGGACTCGGTCATCTCGTACCAAAGGTCGTTGCCCTCGCGGCTTCGCTCGCCGACACCGGCAAAGACGGAGTAGCCGCCGTGCTCGTAAGCGACGTTGCGGATAAGCTCCATGATAAGCACAGTTTTGCCGACGCCTGCGCCGCCGAACAGACCTATCTTGCCGCCCTTGGAGTACGGTGCGAGAAGGTCAACGACCTTGATGCCCGTTTCGAGTATCTCCGTGGAGGGGGCGATATCCGTAAATGCGGGAGCGCTTCTGTGGATGGGCATATGCTCCTCGGCATTGACGGGGCCTTTGCCGTCGATAGGCTCGCCGACGACATTGAACATGCGGCCGAGCGTCGCGTCGCCGACGGGCATTTTGATCGGTGCGCCGGTATCAACAGCCGTGCAGCCGCGCGACAGACCGTCGGTCGAAAACAGGGATATGCATCTGACGCTGTTATCGCCGATATGCTGAACAGCTTCCATGACGACTTTGCGTCCTTCAAGCTGCACCTCTATCGCGTTGTATATATCCGGCATCTTGCCGGAGGGAAACTGGACATCAACGACAGGGCCTATGACCCTTCTGACTATTCCGTTTTCCATTGACTTACCTCCTACTTCTTGCGCTTGAGCGCCGATGCACCGCCGACGATCTCGCTGATCTCGGTCGTTATCGCCGCCTGACGCGCGCGGTTGAGCTTGAGATCAAGCTCGCTTATGAGGCTCTTCGTGCTGTCTGCCGCGGCGGTCATCGCCGTCATTCGCGCCGAATGCTCGCCGCATTTGGCCTCGAGCATCACGCTCATTATCTTATTGTTCAGGTAAAGCTGCATCACGCTTTCAAGAACGCTGTTCGTATCCGGCTCAAACAGGTATATCCTGCCTACCCCCTGCTTTGCCTCGCCCTTTTCGGGCACGGCGGGCAGAAGCTGCGTGCTGACAGGGTCCTGCCGCAGAGCGGAGACATAGTGCTGATACACAAGGTGGACCTCGTCATACTCGCCGCCGAGGTACAGGCTCTTGAGATAGTCGGCTATCTCCAAAGCGCCGTCCATATTCGGCGTGTCGCTCACCTCGGCGAAGGTACGCACGACGTTTAAGCGGCTGTTTGCAATGACGTCCTTGCCCCAGCGTCCGCAGACGACGATGCCGTAGTCGGCGCCGCGCTCACGGATGACGGAGTTTGCGTAGTGCAAAAGCGAGCTGTTATACGCACCGCAAAGGCCGCGATTGCCCAAAAACAGAACGTAGCAGACCTTTTTGACCTCTTTACGGGGCGTTATGAAGCGATTTTCAAGCCCCGAGGAGCTTGACAGCAGCGTATCCATGACCTCCTGGCTTTTTTCGGCGAAGGGGCGCATAGCCTGCATACTACCCTGCGTTCTGCGCAGCTTCGACACAGCGACCATTTTCATGGCCTTGGTTATCTGCTGAGTATTCTTTACGCTTTTTATACGCGAGCGTATTGCGCGCATGTTAGCCATTTATGCCCCTCCTTCCGTCAAAGCTTAAAAGGTCTTCTTGAAAGTTTCTATGCATTGTCTGAGTTTTGCCTGCTGGTCGGCGCTGAGCTTCTTGCCGCCGAGCACGGACTCGGCCAGCTCCGGATATGTGCGGTTTACATAATCTATAAGCTCAGACTCGAAGCGAGCCATATCGCCAAGCTCAAGATCATCGGCATAGCCCTCGGACACGGCGAAGATCGCAATGACCTGGTCGGCCGCCGACATGGGCGAATACTGCCCCTGCTTGAGCGCCTCTGTCATCCTCGCGCCGCGGTGGAGTGTATCGCGCGTGGACTTATCGAGGTCAGAGCCGAACTGTGCAAACGATGCAAGCTCGCGATACTGCGCAAGGTCGACGCGCAGACGTCCCGCGACCTGCTTCATGGCGCCGAGCTGAGCTGCGCCGCCGACACGGGATACCGACAGGCCGACGTTTATAGCCGGTCTTACGCCCGAGTGGAACAGATCGCTTTCGAGGAATATCTGACCATCGGTGATGGAGATGACATTCGTCGGGATATAGGCCGAAATATCGCCGGCCTGGGTCTCTATAATAGGCAGAGCGGTCATGCTGCCGCCGCCGGCCTCCTCGCTCAGGCGCGCTGCGCGCTCAAGCAGTCTGGAGTGCAGATAGAAAACGTCGCCGGGGTATGCCTCGCGTCCGGGCGGTCTCTGGAGAAGCAGAGAAAGCTCGCGGTAAGCGGCGGCCTGCTTGCTCAGGTCGTCGTAGATCACGAGGACGTCCTTGCCCTTGTACATGAAGTATTCACCCATTGCAGCGCCCGCATACGGAGCGATATACAGCATAGGTGCAGGCTCGGAGGCCGTTGCCGCGACAACGATGGAGTAGTCCATCGCGCCGTGGGCGCGGAGCTTTTCGACAACGCCTGCGACGGTCGATTCCTTCTGACCGATGGCGACGTAAATGCAGATAACGTCCTTGCCCTTCTGATTTATGATAGCGTCGAGCGCAATTGCGGTCTTACCGGTCTGACGGTCGCCGATGATGAGCTCACGCTGGCCGCGGCCGATAGGGACAAGTGCGTCGATGGCCTTGAGGCCGGTCTGAAGCGGAACGGAAACGGGCTTTCTCGAAAGCACGCTCGGTGCGGGGCTTTCGACGGGACGGAAGGAGTCGGTCTTTATAGGTCCCTTGCCGTCTATGGGCTTGCCCATTGCGTCGACAACGCGGCCGATGAGCGCCTCGCCGACGGGGACTTCGATGATCCTGCCCGTGCGGCGGACACTGTCGCCCTCCTGCAGATGGCCGAAATCGCCAAGCAGAACGACGCCGACATTGTCCTTTTCAAGGTCCTGCACCATGCCCTTGAGTCCGCCCGGGAACTCGAGCATCTCGCCTGCCATAACATCGGCAAGGCCGGACACGCGGCAGATACCGTCACCCAAGGTGAGCACTTCGCCGGTCTGGAATACGTCGATATCGCCGCTGACCTTGGAAAGCTGCTCCTTGATGCCCTCGGCGATGGACTTCATCTGCTCATCGCTCTGGCGGGTGTTATCCTCGACATCACGGCTGAGCCTGTCGAGCGTGTGGGCAAGGGTGCCGTCATACACGGTATCGCCCACCTGCATGCGCACGCCGCCGATGACCTCGGAGTCGACCTCGTTGTGGCAGGAGATGAAGGTCTCGCAGATTATCTGCGTGAGCTTTTTCATTTCCTCATCGCTCAAGGGCTGTGCGCTCTTTATTGAGATGTCTAATTTTTTAAGTTCGTTCATATTCAAAATGTCACTCGGCATTGCCGATACCAATTCTTTAATTTGTTCAATAAACCTGTCATTGAGCGCCTGCTTTGAGGCTTCAAATTCGCCGCTGCGAAGTGCCTGACCGGTAAGCTCGGCCACGCGCTTTACTGCGTCTGCCGACACGCGGGCACGCATCTGCTCCATAAGCTGCTGCTCACTTTTTTCGGCATTTGCAATGAGGCTTTGCGCTTCCTCTTCACCGGAGCGGGCTATCTCCGCCTCGGAGAGCTTTGCCTGAGCCTCGGCATCATCCATAAGCTGCTTGAGCCTCTCGGCATTTTCGGCTTTGGCCTTTTCGATATCCGCACCAAGCGACCTCGCCTGCTCCTGCGCCTTTTCCGAATCCTCTATCTGCCGGCTTATGCCGCGGCGGCGCGAGCCGAACATCTTGTCGATAAGATTCATCTTGCGGCAGATATAATACAATGCTCCGAACAGGATTATGAAGTTAACTATTTTCCACAGAATATCCACTTGAGAGCTATCCCTCCTTTCCTGTCATTCCTCTTAATTTTAAGTTCATTCCTTTGCTTTGCCTCCGACGAGTCTGTTGGACAAAACAGCGACGAGCTCGGGAAGGCTCTCGTCGATCTCGCTGACAGCCGCCGTCTCCTCTTGCTTTACACGCTCGCGGACATTTTTGTGCAGTTCTTCGGCCTCGGCATGGGCAGAGGCGAGCACCTCGCTTTTTGCCTTCTCTGCCTCGGAACGCGCCGAATTGATAATACCGCGCGCCTGAGCGCCCGTCTGCGCAAGCTCCTCGGCAAGCTTTGCCTTGTTATCCTCAAGCTCTGCGCGGGCTTTTTTGCCCTCGGCAAGTCCGGCATCAATGCGCGCCTTGCGTGCATCCATGAAGCTGAGCACCGGCTTGAACAGGAATTTATTAAGCAGGAACATAAACAGGAAGAAGCTGATGATAGTCAGTATGAATTCAGGTACGCTGATCTGCAGTCCTACTATATCTAAAACCAATATATTCTCCCCCTTTTTGGAGTTACATCTTCGCTATAAGCATGAATGCGATGACAAGACCGTAGATTGCAAGTGCCTCCATGAAGCCCATTGCAAGGATCATGACAGACTGAAGCTGTCCTTTCATATCCGGCTGGCGAGCCATGCCCTCAAGCGCCTTGGACGCTGCAAGACCCTGACCGATACCGACGCCGATGGTGCTCAGGCCGATGGCCAGTGCTACGCCTATCGCGATAAGACCCTGTGCTATTGTCATTTTTCATTTCCTCCTAATGAATGTGTATACTTTTATTCTTCATCTTCCGTTGCTTCGTTTATGAATACTGCAAGCAGCATCGTAAACACCATTGCCTGGATAAAGCAGAACAGAAGGCTCAATACATGCATTACTATCGGCAGACCCACCGGGAACAGGCCAAACAGCGTTTCCGCCGCCAGCTCCTCACCGTAGATGTTTCCGTAAAGTCGCAGTGCCATGGAAACAGGTCTGATGACCTGCTCAAGTATCATGATAGGTGCAAGCACTGCAACGGGCTTAAAAAACGTCAGCAGATACTTTTTTACGCCGTGCTTTTTAATACCCGAGGACTGGATGGCTACAAAGGATATCATGGCAAGCGCCGCAGTGACCGCCAGAACCGAGGTCGGAACGGTGAACAGCTCACCTGCTCCGGGTATCAGTCCGCAGTAGTTGCACACGATGATAAGCACAAAAAACGTGCCGAGCATCGGGAAATACTGCCGCGCCTTCTTTTCGCCCAAAACTCCGGCAAAGAAGCCCAAAAGCGACGTCACCGCCATCTCCGCAATATTTTGCAGCGGCCCGGGCACATCCTTCATTTTGCGCGTGGCGAGAAAGCTTATTATAAGTATCGCCGCCATGATGATCCACATTGAATATATAGTTTTTGTCGGCATCAAAAAGTTTTCAAAGAATTCTTTCAATCATTTTCACCTCCGTCTGCCCTGTTGTTATCTTGAGACTGAGTTTTCTTGACCATGCTTCTGAGAAACAGCATACCACCGACCGACAGTCCCAGCGCGGTCGCGATAAGCGCAGCCGTAATTGACACTTTGAGCGCCCGGCAGACAAAAAACACCGCTGCAAGCGCCGCTGCATCAAGCAGCAGTCTGAGCATATTCACGCCCATGACAGCCGCCATATTCTCAGCATTGAGGTTTTTTTTGCTTATGCGCATATTTATATACGCAACGGCAAAGCCAAGCACTGCGCCGCAAAGCGCCGCTATTATATCTGTCAGCTCCATAAGCCGTCTCCATACTCTTCTTCTGTTTAAAACGCAACACTTATATTTAACAACAAATTAACGCGGATTGCAATGAATTTTTGATGTTTTTGGGCATGTTTTATGAAATGTTCAATTTTAAATGGCACTTTCATAGACGTTTTGCAGTAATCTGCACAAAAACCACCGCGGTTTCCCGCGTATTTCTGCGTTTTCCGTTATTTTACTAACAAAGTCGTGATAAAATCGCCCCGATATCGACGTATCGGGGCGATGATTTACAGTCCGAGAACGGAGATGAGCAGCGGGATCGTCACCATGGAAAGCAGCGTTCCAAGGCAGATGAGCTCCGACGACTCGACGCCGTCGCGCCCGTTTTCCATCGCGACTATCGTGCAGACGACAGCCGGCGGGCATGCAGCCACTATAACTATCGAGCCGAGCATGACAGGGTCAGACACAAACACTCGCATAATAAGCCACACGAGCAGCGGGCACACTATAAGGCGCAGGAAGTTAACTATGTAAATGCGGGGATTCATGATGGTCTTTTTGAGTGAAACGTTGCCCAGCGACAGGCCGACGCACATCATAGACAGCGGGACGCAGGCGTCCGAGAGCATATTGGCAGCGTCCTCAATAAGCGCCGGCATGGGGATATTAAAGAGGAATATCACCGTTGCGGCAAGCGTTGCGATTATGGGGACGTTTATCATGCGCTTTATATCTATCTTCTGGCGGCTGCCGTCATCCTGCAGGAGCAGTATTCCCACAGTGTAAAGAAGGATGTTGAACGGGATATTTCCGAGGGAAACGAGGAACACGGCACTGTCGCCATAAACAGAGGCTATGACGGGGACGCCGATAAAGCCGAGGTTTGAAAACGCGACAAGCAGGGCGTAGACTCCGCCGTCACCGTTTTTAAGACCGGGCAGGCGCCTTGCCAAAATGCCTATCACAAGGCACAGCACCTGCATTATCGTCATCATTCCAAGGCAGAAGAGCATATCCGACCTCGACATGCCGAGGTCTTTATTTATGACAGAGCCGAGTATCAGACCGACGAGCAGGATGTTGATGACGAGCTTATTGAGGCCCTTATTAAACTCCGGCCCGACAAGCTTTAGTTTTACGCACATGTAGCCCAGCGCCAGCATGATAACAAGCAGCGCCATCTTTTCAAGTATTACAAGCATATATTCGTTTCCTCAATTATCTCTCTTAATTCCTGTTTAAAAGCTTATCATAAGCTTTGCTATCTCAAAATAAATAAGCAGCGACACAGCGTCGGTTATCGTCGATATGAGCGGGTTTGCCATTACCGCCGGGTCGACGCCTATCTTTTCTGCCGCGACGGGCAGGACACTGCCCACGACCTTGGCAAACAAAACGATGAACACGATCGATATGCTGACGACTGCGGCAACGGTGAGCGTTACGCCGTCGTTATTTAAAAGCATCCTGTCAACTATGAGCATCTTCACGAAGTTTACCGCCGCCAATGTCACGCCGCACAGCGCCGCGACGCGAAACTCCTTCCATATGACGCTGCCGACGTCCTCAGGTTCGGTATCGCCAATGGATATGCTTCGTATAACAGCCGTCGACGCCTGTGCGCCGGAGTTGCCGCCCGTGCCCATGAGCATGGGGATAAAGCCAATGAGCACCGCCTGCACGGCAAGCGCATCCTCAAACGAGCTTATTATCATGCTCGTAAACGTTGCCGAAAGCATCAGGAACATAAGCCACGGCACGCGCCGCTTCCACATGTCAAGCGCGCTCGTGCGCGAATACGGCTTATCCGACGGGGTCATTGCCGCCATGATTTCAAAGTCCTCGGTGGCCTCGGCTTCCATGACGTCGATGACGTCGTCGACCGTGACGATGCCGACTAGGCGGCCTTCCTTATCCACAACGGGCAGAGCCATGAGGTCGTAGTCGGATATCTTCTGCGCGGCTTCCTCCTGGTCGTCATGCGTCATGCAGAAGATTATATTCGTGTCCATGATATCCTCGATGACCGTTTCATCGTCGGATAAAAGCAGGTCCTTGACCGTCAGCACGCCTTCGAGCTTACGGTCGGCCGAGGTGACAAAGCAGGTGTAGATAGTCTCCTTATCCTCGCCTATCCTGCGTATGCGCGCGATGGACTCGCGCACGTTCATGTATTTTTTAAGATCGACAAACTCGGCGGTCATGATGCTGCCGGCCGAATTTTCGGGGTAGTTGAGATACTGGTTTATAAGTCTGCGCGTTTCGGGCGTTGCCGTGCGCATGACACGCTTTACGACGTTTGCGGGAAGCTCCTCCATCATGTCGACTGCGTCGTCGACGTACAGCTCTTCAATGATGGCGGAAAGCTCGGAGTCGGTGATGGAGTTAATTATCTGCTCCTGCTCGGGCGAGTCGAAGTTTGCGAAAACGTCGGCCGCCATCTGCTTTGACAGGAGCCTGAACACCATCGGCATACGGTTATCGCCGATCTCCGTCAGAAACTCCGCAACGTCGAATTCGTTCATGTCTTCAAGCTGAAGCTGAAGCTCCTTCATCCGGCGCTCGTCAAGAAGCCGCATAAGCTCATCGGCCTGCTTATCTCGCATTGCCTCAAAGTCCAAATTCTCAAAATCCATATTTTCAAAGCTATCCATTGCCGAGTCTCCTTTCGCTAAAGGTATATTGGTGCTTAAATATTATTTGCCGAGGTACTCTGCCTGGGCGCTGCTGAGATGATCGATCTCGACGCCCATGGCGCTAAGCTTAAACTGAGCGACCTCGTAATCTATCTCGCGCGGGACGGAAATGACGCCGGGCTTTACGCTCTCGCGGTTATCAGCCAGATACTTTGCCGAAAGCGCCTGGATAGCAAAGCTCATATCCATAATTTCCGCCGGGTGACCGTCGGCCGCGGCGAGGTTAACGAGTCTGCCCTCGGCGATTGTAAAGAGCGTTTTGCCGTTTGGCATGACGTAGCCCTGGATATTGTGCCGCGCGTCATATTTCTTGACTGCCATCTTCTCAAGCGCGTCCATATCGACCTCGATGTTGAAGTGGCCTGCGTTGCTCAAAATAGCGCCGTCCTTCATGAGCGGGAAGTGCTCGGCTGTTATGATATCCCTGCCGCCTGTGACAGTGCAGAAGATATCGCCTATCTTCGCTGCCTCTGCCATGGGCATGACCTCGTAGCCGTCCATGACTGCCTCAAGTGCGCGGATGGGGTCTGTTTCGGTGACGATGACCTTTGCGCCCAGTCCCTTTGCACGCAGCGATACGCCCTTGCCGCACCAGCCGTAGCCGGATATGACGACGTATTTGCCGGCGATGATGAGATTTGTCGTGCGGCAGATGCCGTCCCACACGCTCTGGCCCGTGCCGTAGCGGTTATCGAACATGTGCTTGCAGTCGGCGTCGTTTACCATGACCATGGGGAATCTGAGCTTGCCGGCCGAGGCCATGATACGCAGGCGGTTTATGCCCGTCGTCGTCTCCTCGCAGCCGCCTATAACATTGGGGATGAGCTCGGAATACTCCTCATGCATGAGGTGGACAAGGTCGCCGCCGTCATCGATGATGATATTGGGGCCTACCTTCAAGACCTCGCGCAGGCAGTTTTCATACTGCTGCTCCGAGCAGCCGTATTCCGCGAACACGTTCATGCCGCCGCTTGCAAGAGCCGCCGCGACATCATCCTGCGTCGACAGGGGGTTTGAGCCCGTGACGTACATCTCCGCGCCGCCCATTTCGAGCACGCGGCACAGGTAGGCTGTTTTAGCCTCAAGGTGAACAGACAGCGCCACTTTAAGACCCGCAAAGGGCTTTTCCTCGGAAAAGCGGCGGCCGATATCGCGCAGAACGGGCATGTTCCGCTCGACCCAGTTTATTTTCATCTCGCCCGAGGGCGCAAGGCTAAGATCCTTAATAATGCTCATCGTCTCATCCTCCGAATTATCAATTATATAACCGATTTATTTTAACACCTAATTTTCATATCCGCAAGTGTTGAAAGCTAAACTTCACCATGATATAATTTGCACAAGCTCATACAGTAATTTAATATTGTAAAGGAGATAATTATATGGGTCTTATAAAAGCAGGCGTCGGTGCTGTCGGCAGCACCTTTGCAGACCAGTGGAAAGAGTTTTTCTACTGCGACGCGATAGATAAGGATACGCTCGTTACCAAGGGCGCAAAGCGCACCTCTTCCCGCTCGTCAAACACCAAGGGAAGCGACAATATAATTTCAAACGGCTCGGGCATCGCCGTTAACGACGGCCAGTGCATGATAATCGTCGAGCAGGGCAAGGTCGTTGAGGTCTGCGCAGATCCCGGCCAGTATACATACGACACATCGACAGAGCCGAGCATATTCGCAGGCTCTCTCGGGCAGTCGATACTTGATACTTTCAAGACCATCGGCAAGCGTTTTGCCTACGGCGGCGACACCGGCAAGGATCAGCGCGTTTACTACTTCAACACCAAGGAGATAATCGACAACAAGTTCGGAACGGCAACGCCTATCCCCTTCCGCGTTGTTGACACGCGCATCGGCCTCGACCTCGATACCGGCATCAGGTGCAACGGCGTATACTCCTACAAGATAACTAACCCCCTGCTGTTTTACGCAAACGTCTGCGGAAACGTCGAGCAGGACTATGAGCGCGCGGAGATAGACTCCCAGCTCAAGACCGAGTTCATAAGCGCCCTGCAGCCGGCGTTTGCCCGTCTTTCGGAGATGGAGATACGCCCCAATCAGATCCCGGCGCACACGATGCAGCTTTGCGACCTGATGAACGAAACGCTCACGCGCAAGTGGTCGGAGACGCGCGGCATAAGCGTCGTTTCCATTGCCCTTAATCCCGTGAGCCTGCCCGATGAGGACGCGGAGGCCATTAAGCAGCTCCAGCGCACGGCGGTAATGCGCGACCCGACCATGGCGGCGGCAACGCTCGTCGGCGCACAGGCAGACGCAATGCGAACAGCCGCGGCAAACGAAAACGGCGCTATGGCCGGCTTCATGGGCATGGGCATGGCGATGAACGTCGGCGGTACAAATCCTCAGTCGCTGTTCGGCATGGCCCAGCAGAACGCGCAGGCCGCGCCCGTACAGCAGACCGCGCCCGCTCAGGCGGCGGCAGACACATGGAAATGCTCCTGCGGCACTGTGAACACCGGCAAGTTCTGCCCCGAGTGCGGAGCGAAAAAGCCCGTGTATCGCTGCAATAAATGCGGCTGGCAGCCGGCTGACCCCTCGAAGGCGCCCAAGTTCTGCCCCGAATGCGGCGATCCGTTCAACGATGACGACAAAGAGTAAAGAATATGGAAAACGCAACTCAGCTTCAATATAAATGCCCGTGCTGCGGCGGCTATATTGCCTTCGACAGCACGCTCGGCAAGCTAAAGTGCCCCTACTGCGACACGGAATTTGACCCCGACACGCTCAAAAGCTATGACGACTGCTTAAAGCAGGATGCTCCCGACGATATGAATTGGGACAGCGGCGAGGACGGCGCACGCTTTGACGAGGATGAGGGCATGAATGTCTACTGCTGCTCAAGCTGCGGCGGCGAAATTATCACCGACGAGACGACGGCAGCCTCCTCCTGCCCGTTTTGCGGCAACCCCGTCATATTCAAATCACAGCTCTCGGGCGAACTAAAGCCCGACTATGTTATCCCCTTTAAGCTCGATAAAAAGGCCGCGAAGGAAGCGCTCAAAAAGCATCTTGAAGGCAGGCGGCTGCTGCCGAAGGTCTTTAAGACCGAAAACCACATCGATGAAATAAAGGGCGTGTACGTTCCGTTCTGGCTGTTTGACACGGACGCGGATGCCCGCGTGCGCTATCGCGCGACGAAAACGCGCGTGTGGTCAGACTCAGAGTTCAACTACACGGAGACGAGCTTTTTCGACCTCGGCCGTTCGGGTTCGCTCGGCTTTGAGCACATTCCCGTGGATGGCTCGCGCAAAATGCCCGACGATCTGATGGAGTCGCTCGAGCCGTTTGATTTCAGCCAGGCGGTGGAATTTTCGACAGCGTATCTTTCAGGCTACATGGCCGACAAATACGACGTGGGCGCGGATGAGTGCATTAAGCGCGCAAACGAGCGCGTTAAGGAAAGCGCGGAGGATGCCCTGCGCGGCACGATATCGCCCATGTACGACTCTGTGCGCATTGACACAAGCTCTGTGAGCTTTTCCGGCGGGCGCCGCAAATATGCCCTCTACCCTGTTTGGATACTCAACACCACATGGAACGGCAATAAATACACCTTTGCCATGAACGGTCAGACAGGCAAATTCGTCGGCGATCTGCCGGTTGACAAGGGCTTGTACGGCAAGTATTTTGCGGGCATTTTCGCCGCGGCGACGGCGGTGGCGTATGGCCTTATATGGCTGTTTGGAGGTGTGCTGTGATGAAAAAGCTGACCTCCCTCATATCGGCGCTGCTTTTGTGCCTTGCGCTTGCAGCCCCGGCATTTGCCGACGTCGATCAGTGCCTTGTTTACGATAACGAGGGGCTTTTGTCCGACACTGAGATAGCAGAGCTTGAAAGCGCCTTGCAGGGCATCTGCCTTGAGTATGACGTTGATGCTGCGATAGTCACGACCTCCTCCCTTGACGGCAAGAGCGCCGAGGCATACGCAGACGATTTTTATGACAACAACTCCCTCGGCTCCGGCGCCGATAACGACGGCATACTGCTGCTTATAAGCGCAAACGAGCGGCAGTGGGCAGTTTCCACCTGCGGCTACGGCATCTACGCCTTCACAGACGATATCATCGACTCCATGGCAGACGAATTCATACCCTACATGTCAGACGGCGAATGGTTTTATGCGTGCGAGAGCTTTGCGGATAACTGCGCCCTCTACCTCGGCTATGCAGGCGATGACAACTATCAGTTCAATGAGGACGATTTTGATAACTACTATGACTATAACTATGAGCCTATATCCTCCAGACCCTCCGGCTTCCAGCCGATGTGGCTGCTGATGGCCATAGTCATCGGCCTTATAGTCGCGTTTATCGTCATGGCCGTCATGAAGTCCGGCATGAAGAGCGTAAAGATGCAGTCGGCAGCGGCAGACTATGTGCGCTCCGGAAGCTTCCAATTAAAAAGCAGCCACGACCTGTTTTTGTACCACACCGTAACGCGCACTCCCCGCCCGAAGGATAACGACAATAACGGCAGTCACCACGGCGGCTTTGGCTCCGGCGGCGGCTTCAGCTCAACGCATATGTCCTCCGGCGGCGCGATGCACGGCGGTCGCAGTGGGCGATTTTGACACCTCGGTTTGAAACGTAAAGACGGGGTCGGTGTTCATCGGTCCCGTTTTTCAAACACTATGAGCATTAAATGCAATTTTTTTAACATTTATTTTTCCCTGTAGAATTTGCTACACCTTTTGATGGACGCAGCGTCTATAATGTAATCAAAGGTAATTAGGAAAAGGAGACTGAACATATGGAACTTTACAACAGCCTTATAGACAGCACCAATGAGCTGCTCAAGGGCGCAAAGCCCAAGGTTTGGCCGTACAAGGCGGGCAAGGCATGGCCCGACCTCGGCTCGGCAGAGCTGGTTTTGCAGTCGGATGCAGCGTACGAGCTCGGCGCACTGGGCCTCGGCTCGGCAAACTATATCTGCACGACGACAAGCTCCGAGCTTGTCAACAAGGACGAGGTCCTGCTCTACGGCCCTGACCTCAAGGGCATCAAGAAGGATGTCCCCTTTGCCCGCATAGTTCTGCTGCGCGTCGGCGTTCTCGAGGGCGAGGACGAAGAAGTTTACCGCGCACTCAAGGACATTGAGTTCTGCAAGTACCACGTCTACCCCGAGGGCTACATGGTGCGCATGTCGCCGGAGAGCCACCGCGAGCAGGTGCGCGTTTCCAAAAAGGCGCTCAGACGCGGCATAAACTTCGAGCAGGTCGGCTACCGCTACATCGAGGCATACAAGAAGGACTCGAACGTCCTGAACGTCAAGGTCATTTTCGTGACCGATCCCTCGCTTGACTTCAAGGCAATGGCCGATAACGCAAAGAAGGCAGACGCCATCACCAACACCCTGACCCACATCATGGAGGGTCTGCCCACCGACTGCACGGTATGCCAGCTCAAGGATATCTGCGACGAGGTCGAGGGTATGAAGGAGCTTCACTTCGGCGTTGGCGACAAGGGCACGAACGAAAAGCACTAAGAAAAAAATTTAAGGCAGGTGGTGTTCCACCTGCCTTATTTTAATTCCGGTCTTGACGTACACTGCATGATGATGCGCATTATCGTATCGATAGGCGTTGCGCAGTCTGCGTCTATCCACTGGCCGACGATGGCCGATATGCCGCTCAGGTGAAAGGCCATGATATACTGCCTTTCGGCCTCGGGGACGGAAAAGCGCTCGAGAATGGGGTCAAAAATGTGCTTAAAAAGCTTTGCGTATGTATCATTCGTGCGGAAATGCACAGGATTTCGCATAGCAGCGCCGTAGAGCTTGCGATGGTCATAGATAAAGGACAGATACTTCGTCAGGTATTCGGGCGTTACGAGCAGCACCTTTTCAATATCGCAGCTTGCAAGGCTTTCAATAAAGCTCTCCGCCTCCTCGTCGAAATAGTCCATGAAGCGCTCGTGCATAAGCGCCACAGCCTCGTCGAGAAGCTCGCTCAAATTATCATAATGCAGATAAAAGGTAGAACGGCTAACTCCCGCGGCGGCGCATATCTCCTTTATCGTTATATACTCAAAGTCCTTCCTCTCAAGCAGCTCCATCATCGCCTCGTCCATGCGGATGGCTGTGTTGAAGTATTTGCTTTCAGACCTGTTCATGCCGAGTGTATCACTCCTTGTGCGTTTTGCGGATGTACAACTGTGTACATAATAATACATTTTTGCATAAACAGTCAATATACTATTGGATTCTTAACGTCCAATAATTCAATACTATACAAAAAAACGCCTTGAGAATCAAGGCGTTTTTAAATATAAATTTTATCTTCCCGCGCCGATGAAAAACAGCGAGAGCATGCCCGGGCCGACGTGGACGCCGGTGTATGGCTCGTGGACGGAGATGATGAGCTCCTTCGGCTCGGCTATCTCGCGCACCATTTCGGCAAGGCGCTCGGCTTCCTCAAGGCAGTCGCCGTGGCTTATTGCAACGCGCTGCTTGTGCGGGTCGACTGCTTTGACAGCGTATTCGTTTGCGATGGCGGCAATGGCCTTTTTGCGTCCGCGATGCTTGGAGAAAACAACTATGTGCCCTTCCTCATCGCCGCGAAGCAGGGGCTTTATATTGAGAACCGTGCCGACTTTCGCAGAGACCACGGAAAGTCTGCCGCCGCGGTGCAGATGCATGAGGTCATCGACCGTAAAGTATTCGCACAGGCCGCTGCGGTCAGCCGCAAGGCGCTCTATAAGCTCTGTCATGCCAAGGCCCATGTCCCTGTAATCGGCGGCTTTGAGCGCAAGCAGGCCGATACCGAGGCCGGCGCCCATAGAGTCGAACACCTCTATCCTCTGCGCGGGGTACTTTTCGCGAAGCTCCTCGGCCGCAAGGCGTGCGGAATTGAACGTTCCGCTTATGCCGGAGGATATGCTTATATACACAACGTCGTCGCCCACAGCCAGCGCTTTTTCAAAATGCTCCGCTATATCGTGGGCATTTGTCATGCTCGTGTGCACCTCGGTCTTGGCTCTGAGCATGTCGTAAAACGCGCGTCCGTCAAAATCCTCGGGCACTGTCGGGCATTTTATTATCCTCCCGCCTATCTCATAGCTGCACGGGATGACGTTTATTCCATGCTTTTCGACCTGCGCCGAGGGCAGGTTCGCCGCCGAGTCTGTGAATATTGCGATCGACATATGATTACCTCCAGAAGCTTCCCTACCTAATACACGATATTATTTTAACTCATTTTCAGTATCATGTAAAGATGTCGTTTGTAAATTAATAATGAACATCATATTTCCTTGTATTTAAAACAATTTGCTGTTATAATCAGCAGAGATAATTTCAGGGAGGTGAGCAGCATTTATAACGTCGAACAGATAACGGCCAAGCTCCGCAGATGGGAAAAGTACATAGACGGCTTTGCGCTGCCATCGTGGGATGAGCTGCCGGACTTTGAGCTGTATATGGATCAGGTGCTGTCGCTCGTATCGCGCTTTCTCGACCTGTTTCCGCACACCGAGGGCAGCGACCCGATAATAACCCCCAGCACGATAAATAACTACGTGCGCATGAAGATCATGCCCGCTCCGGTGAAGAAAAAATACACACGCATCCATCTTGCGTATCTTTTGATAATCTGCACGCTAAAGCAAAATCTCAGCATCTCCGTCGTCAGCCGGATAATACCCATGAACATATCCGAGGACGAGGTGCGCACGATATACGATGATTTTGTCATGCGCCACCGCGAGCTGTGCAGCGTGTGCTCTGACAGGCTCGGTGAGCTTGCCGGGATAGCGGCTGACCCCGCGTGCGAGGGCGAGCAGGTCGTTGAGCACATCGTCATGGAGTCTGCTATATACTCGCACCTGTATAAGCTTCTGACTGAAAAGATAGTTGCACTGAGCATTGAGCCCGAGGATGAATAAATTAAAATCCCGACCACCTTTTTCGGTGATCGGGAGTTTTTTATTCAACTATGAGCTCAAAGCCGTATTCGCCGGTGAAATCGGCCTGCATATCCTTGTCGATATACACGGTTTTGAGCGCTGTGAGCGCCGTAAGGCCTGACCAATCGCTCACGCCGCGCGTACCTGTGAGCCGCAGGAGCGTAAGCCCTGTGAAGTCTGTAAGCCCCGAGACGGAATCGAGCGTGCAGTCGACAAGCTCAAGCTCCGTTATCGCCCGTTCGCGGTCAAACGAGCGGAAGAAGCTGCCGCTGAGGTTGCAGTTATAAAGCCGCACACTGCGCAGCGAGCTCATGTCCAGCACCTGCGCGATATCGCCCAGCGAGCAATTTGAAAACGCAACGGACTGGATCTTCAAAAGCGGCTTGAACACCGACATATCCGTGCAGCTTGCGCCGACAAACGAGGCGTGGGTAAGCTGCTGGCACCGGTTGAGGCCGCTAAGCGAGCTTATGGGGTTATAGTCCGCACTTATGCGTCGAAGCTCCGGAAGCTTGCTTATGCCGTCAAGCTCCGCGACGCGGCAGCCGTCAATATTGAGCGTTGTTATCGGGCTTGCCGGCAGCGTTTTCAGGCTGCTGAGGCTTTGATACTGTATCCACAGCGTTTTGAGATTTTTAAAATACGCGATGTCGGAAAGGTCATTTATATCGCCGCGGCTTATCGTGTGCTCTGTGCCCTGCCAGTCGGTGTAGGACGCGGTTTTATCCGTTTGCAGCACCTTGCCGACGCCACTGACCGGCTCGTGCAGGTCATATTCGTTTCCGCAGATGTACAGCTCGTTTAGACCCTTGAGCTCGCCGACGGTTATCTTCCCCGTCGCCTTGCCCGTGTATTCCCGCGCGGCCGCTTCGAAGATATCGCTTTTAAATTCGCACACCGTATCGTCCGAGAGCGAGACCACCCGCTCCGTCGGCGTCAGCACCTTTTCGAGAAAGCCCGTGAAGTAGCCAACGATGAGCGCGGCGAGGATAACGCCGAACACCGTCAGCGCAACGGATATCTTCGCTATCTTCTTACCAAGGCCGGGCTGCTTTTTCTTATCCCTATGCTCTTTTTTGTCGGGATGCTTTTCCTTTTTAGGCGGCTCAGTCTTAACAGGCCCTTCCGTCGAAAGAAGCTCACCGGCAAGCATCGGCGCGCCATACAGCTTATCGTAAAAGTATTCGTCGCTGGGGTAAGTGTACTTCATCAGCGCAAACACGTTTCCTATCTGAAGCTCAACGCCCGGGGTCAGCGCCGTTTCCTCAATGAAGATGTTTATGGTCTTTATCTTCTTTGACTGCGCATAGTGAAGCTCCCTGCGGCAGTTATCCGAGCGCATGTAGGCATTGGATATGAACGCGATGACGAGCTTTGCCTCGGCAAGGTGCGAGGCGATGCACTCCTGCCACTCGCTTCCGACCTCGATGCCCTCGTCATACCATATGTTATAGCCGTGCTTGTGCATATCGCTGACTATCGGGAGCACCGCGTCGTCATCTGCGTGGGCGTAGCTTATGAATATATACGGTTTATCGCCTTCATAGGGCTTAAAATACTCAAAATTGCTCATTCTTGTCTCCATTCCTGTGCTGCTAAGATTATAAACGCAGATACTTCAAATTTCAATAACGATTCTGTAAATAACAAGAACCACCCGAGAGGGCCTCTCGGGTGGTTCCGGCTTATTTTATTGCGCAGACTGTTTTATACTCCTCCGGGGTGTTGCAATTTAACAAAAACCGCTCATCGCCGATATATGGGAAGGAAGAAACACCGGAGAATTTATAAAGCTCGCGCACAGACGTATTGTCTGTCATGAGTATTTGCTCGCATTGGCTATGCAGAGAGCTGGCGTAAACGCCGATGAGCGGTTCAATTTTCCCACTGTGCAGCAAGACAGTCACGCTGTTCGAGCGCGCAAGATGCGCCCGTATAAGCTCATGCAGGGTATCCTCCGGCACGAGCGGAGCATCGACTGCAAGGACAAGGCAGTGCTCCCCACGGGCTGCGGCAAGCGCTGCATGAATCCCGCTCAGCGGGCCTTTATGCGGATAGGCATCCGGCACAAAGCGTGTGCCTGCAATGGGCTTTGCGTAGCCGGAGATCATGATATCCTCAATGCCGAGAGCTGCAAGCTTCTTTGCCTGATGCTCTATAAGCGGCGTGCCTTTAAAGTCAAGCTCTGCCTTGCATTTTCCCATGCGGGAGCTTTTGCCGCCGGCAAGAATGACGGCTGACACATTTTCGATGACGTTCATCAGTCGGTATCGATCCTCACAACATTTTTCACATCGCGCTTGGAGTTTTCGTCGCCGAAAACTATGAGGCGGGGCGTGTCCTCATCGATGATGATATAGGCATTGTCCAGCTCATCGGCCGAAACGCGGGCGCTGTATTCATCCGACGCAGTTATGGTCGCAGTTTCAAAATCGCTGCCGCAGATATCTTCAAGCGGAACGCCCTGAGCATCTATCTGCTTTTGCTCGCCCTTGCCGTTTACGACGGTGCCGGTGACGTTTTCATAGTCAAGCAACGAAAGCTCCACCTGCTTGCCGTTTACGAGTATCGCGCCCTCAACATCCTGCGTGCGCGTTGTCAGATGCACTACGGCAAACACAGCCGTCAGCAGCACAAGAATTATTATTGCTATTACAAATTTCTTTTTCATTATTTATTACATCCTTTCTGAATATAGGGTCAAGCTTTTTTGCCGCCATTCCGGCGACTATCCCGCAAAATGTGCCGCTGAGCATGGATACGCTCGCATACAGGCACAAAACCACGCCAAACAGCCTGAAAACGATAAGGTTTGCCGTAAGGCATGCAGTCACTGCCGCCGCCGCGTTTGCAAGGATAAGAGCCTCTGTGCGGTTAAGCTTAAGCTTTCTTGACACAAGCATCACGCAGTCGATTGCAAGGCCCGGGAGAATATAGCCTATCGGTGCAAGTGCGCCCATGCTGCCCACTGTGCCCATGCACAGGGCTATGCCGCTTTGAACCGCGCCCATGAGTGTTGCCGCTCCGAAGCGGGGAACAAACGCGGCGGCGATGACTATGAACATGAGGGAAAAGCTCGTGCCTATCCCGCCGGGGATATGCAGAGCATCAGTAAGGAAGTTTGCCGCGGGAACGATGAGCTTCTTTGCGAAGATGCCCAGGTCGCAGCAAAGCGCCATGAAAATGAGGCGCCGTAGTCTTAGCCTATTCATAATTACTCCTTTTCAAGCATGGAAGGCGCGCGCGTTTCCCCACGCGCCCCGGTCTGAGCACCATGGCTGCGCTTTAGGTGCTCGGACTCGGAGTGCCGTTAATTAATTTTTCTCAGCCGACGACTTTTATGACGTCGTATTTATCCATCTGCTCAACTGCCGCCTTCACCTGGCCGAGATTGTGGCAGATAAGCGCGGTGTACTGCTTGCCGTTTGCCGTGAAGGTCATTTCCTCGGCCTTGCCGTCAAGCTTCCAGCCGCCTGCGCGCATAAGCTCAGTGTAACGCTCGCAGCGGTCAAATTCACAGAGCTTTTCAGCCTGTGCGCCGCGGCGCAGGTTCGGCCGCACGCCGGTGCGCATGAATATGCGGAAAAGCTCGCGGGCATTGATGAAATAGTCCACATTGCCGGTCTCTGCCGCTTCCGCGCCGAGGGAATTGCGTGCTGTAATATTATAAAGCTTTGCATTGGGCGCTGCTGCCTTCACCTTGTCGGAGAACACCTGCTGCATACTGTCGTAAAACGCAAAGTGCTCTTTAAGCTCGGGATAATGTGCGGAAAGGTAATTTTTCGCCGCATAGTCGCGCGTGAGGATGACACAGCCTTTGCCCAGCATTTTATCGAGCAGGTCTGCCGCCTGATTATCCGAAATGTGCTTTGCAAACGCGGGGTCATAAACATGGTCAATGCCGAGCTTTTTAAGGCCGTCAACAAGCTGCTCATAGCTGAAGCTGCCCTCGGGAGCTTTAAACAGCTCCTCAAGCTCCGGAAGCACGCACGAGCAGACCATTGCCGCCGTCTCCGTTCCGTACTGGTGGGCAAAATACACAGCCTCGTCCTTGTGCTCCTTCATAAACAGCGCGCCCGTCGGGCACACATTCACGCATCGGCCGCATCTTACACAGCCGTCAGCCATGAGCGAATTCTTCGCGCCCACGGTCTGGCCGTTTTCTGTCTTTACCATGCCGAGTATGCCGACGCCCTGAGCCTTGCAGACATCGACGCAGCGGCGGCATTTTATGCACTTGTTCGGATTTCTCACGATGCTGCCGGTCGAGTCATCGATGGCAAAATCGTGCTCCTGCGGCTCAAACGGCAGGACATCGACGCCGAACTCCAGCCCCTTCTCCTGCAGCTCGCAGAAGCCATCGCGCACGCAGTCGCAGAAATAGCAGTCCTTGCAGAAATCGGGGTCAAAATCCTTGGCAAGGGTCGAGCCTATGCGCATGCAGTGGTGGCAGTCGACGGTGTGCTGGCGGAACATTTCCTGCACCGTCGCCTTGCGCTTTGCAAAAAGCTCGGCGCTGTCGGTTGAAACTGCCATGCCGTCCTTTATCTTTGTGGCGCAGGCGAGCTTTTCGGCCTTTTCGCCCTCGATATTAACTATGCACAGCCTGCACGACGCCTTGGGCTTCATGCCCTCATAGGCGCAGAGCGTAGGTATGTAAATGCCGTTTGCCTTTGCCGCTTCAAGGACCGTCATGCCCTCGGCGGCGCTTACGGTCTTACCGTTAATTGTGATATTAATCATGTCCGCACCTCCTTAGACTGTCTCTATGCGGCAGGGCGTGTAGCGCCACACGGGGTTACCGGTGAGCTCCTCAAGATCCTTATGGCTCGTGAGGATATTTACATGCGTGCCAACGGTCTTGCCCTCGAATTTATAGCCGAAATGATGCGGGATGAGCACATAGCCGCGCGAGGTCTGCCAGGTGTATTCGACCGGTATCTCCAGCGAGCCTGCCTTGGTGGATACGCGCACCATCTGACCGTTTTCAAAGCCGAGCTCCCTGCCGTCCTCGGGGTTCATGGCGAGGGTATACGGCTTGCGGTGCTTATATGTTGCGGGGTTTCGCATGGTTGCGTTCATGCCCTCCTCCGAGTGACGTCCGGCGGAAAGGATCATGTTGCAGCCCTCGGGGAGCTTGAGCGCCGCCTCCTCCTTGGCGGGAGTAATGCGCGGCATGTAGTCATCTATCTCCTGACACCAGAGGTGGAACTTCTTATCCTTCGTGCGGATGTGGTTTTTGAGCATGTTGTCGGGATCGTTCATGCCGATGACTGCGCCCTCGGGATGGTCGTCAACAAGCTGGAAGGCCGAGTCCATCTCGCACCAGTCCTTGAACATGGGCAGGCGCGAAAGGATGGGATTTTTCTTCTTATTTATCTCGACCGTTACAAGGCCCTTGCCGCAGATAGGGCTTGTGAGCATGCCCGCCCAGGCTATTGCACGTCCCGCGCTGCCGTAGGCTTTGCCGAGCGTGAGCGCGATTATAGCGGCAAGCTGGTCGAAGTATTTTAGATGCCCCGCCGCTGTCCAACCGAGAAGCTTTGTGAAATACTTCATTCTGTCGCCGGTGAGGACAGCGTCCTCAGCCGCCTTGTACAGAAACTGAGGTATCGTCGGGATAAGTCCCATCGCCTCGGTGATTTCGGCAAATATCTGCACGTCCTCGCGTGCATCGCCGACATGCGGGATGACCTGCTTGCGCTCCTGGAACACTATCTCGGGATAGTTGAGCGTGAAGGCGTTAAAGTCGCCGTTGCCCTCGTAGGTCGTTCTGCCGGGCAGAACATAGTCTGCAAACTCCGTCATCTCGTTCTCGGTGCAGTCGATGACGACCAAAAGCTCCAGTGCGCGCAGTGCCTCCTCCATTTTGGTCGAGTCGGGATAGCTGCGCAGAGGATTGCCGCGGTTTACTATCATGATGCGGATGCGATCCTCATTATCGCCGAGTATCTCATCCGGAATTATGCCGACGGGGAACACGTTCATGACCGGGAATCTGCCTGTGACGGGTGCGCGCCAGGTCTTGGGGTCGTGCTCGTCGACGAAGGTGCCGCGCTCGATTACGCACTCGGGCGCAATATTGCCGCCCTTTACAAGCGCCGTGCCGCAGATGACCGACAGCAGGATGCACAGATAGCTGCTGACGGTGTTGTGGCGGCCGAAGAATATGCCGAGGTCCTGATGCATGCCCCACTTCTTCGTCGTCAGTATGCGGGCAAACTCCTCCATCTGTGCGCGGGGAACGCCGCACACGCGCAGACATTCGTCAATGTCGATGTTTTTAAACCAGAAGCGTGCCTTGTCCCAGTCGGCGACGTACTTTTTGATAAACTCTCTGTTCTCCCAACCGTGCTCGACGATGATGGCTATGAGCGCACGCAGAAGCAGCGCGTCCGAGCCGAGAGCCGGCATGATGTGCATGTCCGCCATGCGTGCAGTCTCCGAAAGGCGCGGGTCAACAACTATGACCATCTTGTCCGGCTCTTCGGAAAATTCGCGGCAGACCTTGCGCGCATCCTGTATCTGATGCGAGACATAAGAGTTCGAGCCCCAGTAGATTATGACCTCAGCATGGCCGTCATCGGGCTCAAGAAAATGCATCTGGTCGCCGAGGATCTTGCCGTGGCTCCACCAGTTGCCCATGAATTCAATTCCGATGGGGTTGAACATATACTGCGAGCCGACGGCTTTAAGAAGCGATTTTGCCGTGGCATACGGCGTCTGCGCCGAGCCGAGAGCACAGCCGAGGATGGAGAAGCTTCGCGGCCCGTGAGCGGCGATGATCGCGTTTGCCTTTTCCGCTATCTCCTTATAAGCCTGCTCCCAGCTTATCTGCTCGTAGTGGTCGCCCACCTTTTTGCGCGGATATTTTATCCTGTCGCCATGGTCGACAAAGTATTTTGCCGTTCTGCCCTTACGGCAGCAATAGCCCTTTGTGCGCGGACTGTCCTTGTCGGGACGGACGCTGAGTATTTTGCCGTTCTCGACCTCCATCTCCAGGCCGCAGCTCAAAGCGCAGAAGTTGCATTGTGTTTTCTTCCAGACTCCCATGAGCTTTCCTCCATACTATAATTTAATAAACCACAGTATATGTTAATATGTTGACTATCCCGATTCAATGCCGCGCAGATGATTTCTACATTACTCACAAAAATTCGGTACGATTTTTATCGACTGATTCGGATTATTGTATCGTAAAATCGGACATTTTTTTAATATCGTCCGCAATCGCACGACATCGTTTTTGCTTTGCCGATTACGTTCAACTTGCCCGACGGTCAAGCACCTCAAATTGTGTTTGACAAACGCTCTGCGCGCGAATAAGATATACAGTAATTCAAGACACATGTCCGATCGAGGTAAGAAAATGTCATATTCAAACGCAAAGCAGACAAAGCTCATAAAGGACACGGCGGTCGAGCTGTTTACCAAAAACGGATACGAAAACGTTTCGGTAAACGATATTTGCAGCGCCGCGGGTATTGCACGCTCGACCTTCTATCTGTCGTATTCGAGCAAGAAGGATATAATAACACAGATGCTCACAGGCGTGAGGCTCAACAAGGAGGAGTATTTTGAGTCCTTCGTTGCCGCCGAAAACGAATTTGAGCGCATGTGGATACTGTGCTGCCGATACCTCGACGTTGCGCTCATTAACGGCCCGGAGGTCACGGGCGCACTGTTCCGCCTTGATCTTATGGGCGAAATTGATATCATGAACGAAGTCCACACGGTGGACGACTGGTTCATAAAGCTCACGAAAAACTGCCAAAAGCTCGGCGTAATTTTAAGCACGGAGCCCGCCGAGGTGCTTGCGCCGCTGGGCGTTGATATTGCCTATTACACGACGGCCGAATGGTGCCGCAACAAGGGCAGCTTCAATCTCAAGCAGGTCGTTCGCCGCCGCGCCGAGGCCGTGTACGGCATTGCCCCCGATTGCCGCATGAGCGAGGAGCAGTGGTTAAAGCTCAAATAAAACTACACATTAGACAGAAAAAAGCTGCATCACATGATGCAGCTTTTTGCATTGTTTTAGTTTTTCAGCTCAGGTCAAGGAGCTTATCGGTTTCCGCGTTATAGATGCCGTTTGAGATTATGACCTTGCATATCTGCGAGGTACCCTCGGCCACGGTCAGAAGCTGAGAGTCGCGTAGCATACGCTCAACATCGCAATGGCTGCTGAAGCCGCGGCTTCCGTGGATGAGCACAGCATCCTGGCAGACCTTTTGGCACATTTCCGAGGCAAACAGCTTCAGCGCCGCCGTTTCCATGGTCGTGCTCTTCCCCGCTCCGGTCGTTGACGCCACATGGTAGAGCATGTTGCGGGCGACATTTATCTGCGCGTACATCTCCGCTATTGGGAAGCTCACGCCCTGATAGGCAAATATCGTTCTGCCGTAATCTCCGCGATTGCCGGAGAATTCGACCGCCTTTTCAAACGCCGACTGCGCCATGCCGACTGCAACAGCCGAAAGGCCGAGGCGGCCGCCGTTGAGCGCCATCTTGACGGGCTTATAGCCCATGTTCTCCTCGCCGATGAGGGCATCGGGCGGCAGGAGGCAGTTTGTAAATGTAATAGTGCCGGTCGGGGAATTGTTGAGGCCTATCATGTCCTCTGTTTTGGTCACGCTTACGCCCTCGGCATTGGCATCGACATAGAAAAGACTGACGTTGCGGCTGCGGCCGTTGGCGTTGGTTTTCGCGTTTATGATATATCCGTCGGCGATGCCGGCGTTTGTTATCCAGCATTTCGAGCCGTTTAAAAGCCAGCCGTCCGGACGGCGCTCGGCAATTGCATCGACGGCAAACGCGTCGGAGCCGCCGCGCTCTTCTGTTATAGCAAATGTGAGCAGCTTATGACCCTTTATCGCCGGAATGAGCCACTCATCGCGCTGTTTGGGGCTGACGAGGTTGCGCAAAGTATAACAGCAGGGCAAAATATGAGCACAGAATATGAAGCCGAGGGAGGCCATTCCGCGTGATATCTCCTCCATAAATATAACAGCTTCCTCAACGCCCATGCCTTTGCCGCCCAATTCGCGCGGAAACGGCAGAGCGCAATAGCCCTTATCGCATATTTTCTGCACGAGCTCACGCGGGTATACGCCCGAGGCATCCAGACGCGCGGCATTCGGCGCTATCTCCTTATCAACAAATTCTCTTATCTCTCGTTTTAGCTTCAGCTGTTCTTCACTAAGGTAATACATTGTGTCTCACTATTCTCCTATCTGTTTGCCGCGGTTTCTGTTACTACAAGCACGCACTTTGCGTAGCTTGCCGCTTCATCGTACATTTCAATTTCAAGGACGCAGCCGTTTGATGTGGTGTTCTGCCGCTCGCACGACACCATTATTTCGCCGTGCGGCACCTCGGCGGTGAAAAACGTTCCGCTCGTCACGGCATAGCCGCCGGAAAAATGCTCGGCGCAGAAGCGCTTTGCCGCCATGTTTGCTATATTCATCAGCGTATCCCCCGCGTCGAGCTGGTCTCGGTCAAGCTGCATGGTGTAAACACTGCGTCCGGCCTCGGAGCTCATAAGCTCCAGCGCCGGTATACGCGCACCGTCCCCCGCTGCGGGATTATGCTGATAATACCTTATTATATCATTTGCGGTTATAAGGCCGCACAGCACACCGTTATTTGTGATATACGCCACCGACGTTTCGCCCGAGACCATGTGCTGGGCTATCTCGCGCATGGGCGTTGACATATCGGCACAGTACGGGCGCTCGTTTCGGGCAAAGAGCTTCGATATCTTGACAGAGGGCGAAGCGTTTAATACCTGCGCCGCGTCGACAACTCCGCAGACATGCAGCTCATCATCCACAACAGCGCACTGCGAGCTGAGGTTATACAGCGACTTATACGAATTGTACCAGTCGACGACCATATCATTATAATACAGATACGGCGGGATGCGCATCCATTTATCGGCCATATCGGAGTTTGTGGCATGAAAGCTCTCCTCCGAGGCCGAGCGCAGAAGCTCAAGTACGGTGCTGCTGTCCTGTTGAGAGGACAGGACGCAGGCGCAATGCTCCTTCGCCGTAGCCAAAAGCGCCTCGCCGGGGTGAACGCCGTTTGTTACTATTATATTCTTCCCCTGCGCCGCCGCATGAAACAGCAGATCCGGCCTGTCGCCGACAAGACACAGCGACGGAGTTCCCGCCGCGGCAAGGCTCATCTTGAACTGCTCAAGGCTGCCGTCACCCAGGACGATGCGGCCTATAGGCCCGTCGGCATACTCCCCGCCTGTCAGAACCACAAGACCGAGACGCCCGATCTCGCTTGCAAGTGTAACAGCGTTTTCATCGGAAAACAGCATCTCCTGCTGAAGCCGCACAGTTCCGGAGCGCGGCTTTGTGTCAACGAGCTTCAGCTCCTCTGCATGCTTTATCGCTTTATAGGCCGTACCCTCGCTTACATCGAGGTCCTTGGCTATATTTCTGACTGAAACACGCGCTCCGGCAGGAAGCGCTGTTATATATTTGATTATCTTTTCCTCTTTCTTGCCAGCCATTTTCAACTGCTCCGCGTATTGGAATTATATCTTTTTGCACAAAATCACTGTGATTTTGACGAATAATACCCTGTCACTATAACAAAACACAACAGCTGTGTCAATAGAATAAGCAAAAATCGTGGTTTTGTGTTATTGTTTATATTATAACACAGGGTCCGGCTTTGTTTAAACGTACAAATCGCTTCGGGGAGAACGTTAATTCGTTGACATTGATAGCAGTTTTGTGGTACAGTTTCGTTGTAGGGTAAGTCAAAAGCAGGTTGAGTGTCGTGACAACGTCAGATGCCTCTTTGGGGCTTACATCGGTAAATATAACAGACTGTATCATTTTGAGTTCTGTTATACAACAACTTGAGGAGGAAATGAATCATGCTTATCCAATTTACTGAGGAGCAGAAAATGCTCCGCGACATGGCTCGTGAATTCACAAAGAACGAGATCGCACCCAGAGACAAGTGGATGGACGAAAACGGCTTCGACTGGGATCTTTGCAAGAAGATCACCGACGCCGGCTTCATGGGCGCAAACATCCCCGAGCAGTACGGCGGCGGCGGCGGCGGTATAGTCGACACCACCATCATCGCTCAGGAGTTTGCCAAGGGCAGCGCCTCCATCGCAACCTTCATGGGCGGCCACTGGCTGGCCTCCAACCTCATCCTCGAAAACGGCACCGAGGAGCAGAGACAGAAGTACATGCCGCTGGCAGTTTCGGGCAAGATCTTCGCATTCGGCCTGACCGAGGCAAGCGCAGGCTCCGACGCAGCCGGCATCAAGTCCCTCGCAACCGAGACCGAGGACGGCTGGATCCTCAACGGCAGCAAGGCATGGATAACCAACTCCGGCGTTGCTGACTACTACATCATTCTCGCAATGACCGATCCCGAGCAGGGCACCTCCGGCATCTCCGCTTTCATCCTCCCCAAAGAGGCTGAGGGTCTGGCAGTCGGCAAGTTCGAGGAGAAGATGGGCGTTCGCGGTTCCGCAACCTGCGAGCTGGCATTCGACAACATCAAGCTCCCCAAGGACGCACTTCTCGGCGTTCGCGGCAAGGGCTTCAAGATGGCAATGCAGACTCTGGACATCGGCCGTATAAGCGCCGCTGCTGTCTGCGCAGGCATCTGCGAGCACGCAATGAATCTGGCTAAGGATTACGCCAACGAGCGCAAGGCCTTCGGCAAGCCCATCAAGGCATTCCAGGGTCTGGCCTTCCGTTTCGCCGATATGTATGCTGAGATCAAGGCTATGGAGCTTCTGGCATACGAGGCTGCAACCACCAAGGACGCAGGCGGCCGCTGCACTCTCGACGCAGCAGCAGCAAAGCTCTTCGCAACCGAAAAGGGCACTCAGATCTGCATCCAGGCACAGGCTGTCTTCGGCGGCAACGGCATGAGCAAGGAATACGACATCGAGCGTCTGCTCCGCGATATACGCGTATGGTCTGTCATGGAAGGCAGCACCGAGATCCTGCGTATGATCGTCAGCGGCACCGTCCTGGCTCAGAAATAATTTCAGTTAAAACAGACTGGAGAATTAACTATGAATATTTTGGTATTTGTAAAGCAAGTACCGGATACCGACGATGTGCGGCTGGATCCGCGTACCGGCAATCTGATGCGCGAAGGACTTCAGAGCATTATCAATCCCTTTGACGCCAACGGCGTTGAGACTGCGCTTCAGCTCAAGGAGCAGTGCGGCGGCGGCAAGGTAGTCGCCATCAGCATGGGTCCTGCCCAGGCTGACGATGTGCTGAAAAAGGCTCTGGCAATGGGCTGCGACGAGTCGGTTCTCATAAGCGACCGCGCACTCGGCGGCGCCGACACCCTGGCCACCGGCTATCCACTGGCTAAGGCAGCGGAAAAGATAGGCGATTACGACCTTATCATCTGCGGCCGCCACGCAACGGACGCAGAGACCGCGCAGACCGGTCCTATCATAGCCACCTTCCTCGGAATCCCCCAGGTGACTTTGGTCGACCAGGTCAAGGTCGAGGACGGCTACGCCATATGCAGGCGCATGCTGCCCGACAGATATGAGACCGTTAAGGTAAAGCTGCCCGCTCTTATCACCGTTTGCAGTGAGATAAACTCCCCGAGATATCCCACTCCGCTTAACATCATGAAGGCTCTCAAGAAGCCGCGCAAGGTGTGGAGCGCCGAGGATCTCGGCTGCGAGGCGGATATGATCGGCATACCGGGTTCTCCCTCTTCCAACAAGAAGATATTCGAGCCTCCCAAGCGCATGACGGAAACCAAGTACTTCAGCGGAGATGTCGACGCGATGGCACGTGCCATAGTCGATGCCCTCGAAGCTGAAAAGATCATATAAGGAGGCTGCGAGTATGTCTAAGGAAAACTACACTGGTATTTGGGTGTATGCCGAGCAGGAAAACGGCGTATTGTCCCCTACCACCTTCGAGCTGCTTGCAAAATCCATAGATCTTAAAGCAAAGCTCGGCGGCACGGATGAGATATGCGCGGTTATCCCCGGCAGCAGCACTGCCGGTTTCGCGGACACTCTGTTCTCCTACGGCGCCGAAAAGGTCATCGCCATCGAGAACGACAACCTGAGCGCGTACAGCGCACGCCCCTACGCCAAGGTGCTTGTAGAGGCCTGCGAAAAGTACAAGCCCTCGATCTTCCTCTTCCCGGCAAGTCCCCTGGGACGTGACCTCGCCCCGCGCGTGATGTGCGAGTTGCGCACCGGTCTTACCGCCGACGCCATCGACCTCGACATTGACGAGGACGGCGTATTCGTTCAGACGACTCCGAACTTCGGCGGCAACATCCTTTCGCATATCTGCATCATGGAAAAGCGTCCGCAGATGGTCACCGTTCATCCCAAGGTCTTCTCCCCCATCGCTCCCATTGAGGGCGCCAAGGGAACACTTATAACGGAAAAGCCCGATGTCGAAGTCGATGACTGCTACACGGTCATAGGCTGCGAGGAGCGCGTTTTCGAAGGCAAGCCCATTTCTGATTGCAACATAATTGTTTCGGGCGGCCGCGGAATAAAGACTCCCGAGGATCTCGAACAGCTTCGTGAGCTTGCACAGCTGCTTGGCGGCGAGCTGGCATCCTCCCGTCCCCTGGTCGACAACGGTTGGCTTCCGCACGAAAAGCAGATCGGTCAGTCCGGCACGACCACAAAGCCCGATTTCATCCTGAACGTGGCTATATCCGGCTCCGTGCAGTACCTGGCAGGTATGCAGAACGCCAAGTGCATCATGAGCATCAACAACTTTTCCGAAGCGCCCATCTGGGACGTATCCCACTACGGCGCAGTTGCAGACTACTCCAAGCTCATCCCGGCCATCATCGCCGAGATAAAGGCAAGGAAGGGTCTATAAAGTCGGCAGCCGGGCCGTAACCGGCCCGGTCAAAATACAAACAATTTTATTTAGGAGGATTATCAATGGAACTGCAGAAACTTATTTACACTGTTGAGGACGGAATAGCTGTCATCACCATGAACTATCCCAAGAACCTCAACGCCATCGACGAGCAGATGGCTGATGAGCTCATGTATGTCGTTGACGCGGCAGAGAAGGATCCCGCTGTCAAGGTCGTAGTCCTGAAGGGTCTTGAGAAGGCCTTCTCCGCAGGCGGCGATATCGGCTACTTCTACAAGCTCATCCAGGCAGGCGGCGAAGTCAACATGGACGGCCTGATCGCAAAGGTCGGCGTCGTTGCAGACGGCCTGAAGAAGATGAGCAAGATGGTAGTTACCTCTGTCAGCGGTGCTGCAGCAGGCGCAGGCGTCAGCCTCGCACTCGGCGGCGACTTCATGATCTGCGCTGACAACGCAAAGTTCATCCTCGCATTCGTTAACCTCGGCCTCGTTCCCGACACCGGCGCAACCTACCTGCTGGCAAAGAGCATCGGCGTAAACCGTGCTATGGAGCTCGCAGCTACCGGCCGTCCCGTAGGCGCAGAGGAAGCAAAGGCACTTGGCCTGGCTTACAAAGTCACCACCAAGGAAGAGCTCGAGGCAGAGACCATGAAGTTTGCACGCAAGCTGGCCGCAGGCCCCCTGCTTTCCTACAAGAACATCAAGAAGCAGATCTACGATACCTGCTTTGCCGATTACAAGGCATGGCTGGACAACACCGAGATCCCCACTCAGCGCGAGTGCGCAGCATCTATGGACTTCCAGGAAGGCTGCAAGGCTTTCATCGAGAAGCGCAAGGCAGTTTTCGAAGGCAAGTAAGCCTACCTACATAAATAAAAGGAGAAATATATGGAACATCATGCAGCATCACCGACCCCCGGCGGTCTCGTAGCATTCGCAGTAGCATGCTATACCTTTGTCGCAGTTTTTCTCGGCCTTGTTCCGGGTGAAGGCCTCTTCCTGCTCGGCTGCTGGCTCCTAGGCGGCTTCGTTGTCCAGATTCTCGTAGCAAGCAAGGAGATCGACCACGGCGTACAGCTCGGCGGTAACGTATTCCTGTTCTTCCAGGGCTTCTTTATGCTCACCGGCGCAATCAGCAGCATGTCCAAGTACCTGTGCCTGTACGTATGGCAGACCGGCTACAACACCGTAGTCGAAGGCTTTGGCTGGCTCGCCTGCACCCTCGCCCTCATCCTTTGGACTCCCGGCTACCTCAAGACGTCTAACAAGCCTTTCTCGACAGCAGTTGTATTCACCGACATCGCACTCATCGGCGTTGTTCTCAACGACATGTACCTGCTCGGTGACGCAGCAGTCATCGTAAAGCCCATCGTTGCCATCTGCCTTGCTATCGCAGGCTCCCTCGGCATCTATGTTGCAAGCGCGATCCAGCTCAACTCCTGCTTCGGCAAGACCGTGTTACCTCTTGGTGAGCCCTGGCTCAAGTAATAATCAATTCTAACAACGAAAGGTGGAAGTCAATTGAAAAACAAGGTAGTAGAATTAGATCAGGCCGTTGCAGCTATCAAAGACGGACAGACTATCCTCTTTGGCGACTGGCACGGCGAGATCTCTGCTGAAGAGATCATAACCGGCGTTATTGAAAAAGGCGTCAAGGACATCACTGCTGTCGCTGTTTCCGGCGGTATGCCCGATCAGGGTGTCGGCAGAATGATCGTCGCTCATCAGGTCAAGAAGCTCCTGACCACCCACATTGGTCTTAACCCCGTTGCAAAGGACCAGTACGTTGCAGGCGAGCTTGACGTTGAGTTCATCCCCCAGGGCACCTTCACCGAGCGTATCCGCTGCGGCGGCTATGGCCTCGGCGGCTGCCTCACCCCCACCGGCGTTGGTACCGCAGTTGCAGAAGGCAAGCAGATCCTCAACCTCAACGGCAAGGACTACCTGCTTGAGATGCCTATCCGCGGCGACGTAGCCCTCATCAAGGCTACCAAGGGCGACACGGCAGGCAACATCTGCTTCGTTAAGACCAGCGGCGCAATCAGCAACACCATGGCATTCGCGGCAGACACCGTCATCTGTGAGGTCGAAGAGCTTGTCGAGGTCGGCGAGCTTGATCCCGACGAGATCGATGTTCCCGCACCCGTAGTAGATATGATCTATGTCCGCAAGGGCGAAAAGAAGCCGTTCTGCCCGATGTGGCAGCGTGCAAAAGCCAAAGCGGAAGCAAAAGCAGCAGAAGGAGGAAAGTAATATGGCACTGACTGGACGTGCGCTTATAGCATCCCGTACCGCCAAGTTCTTTAAGGACGGCGACCTGGTTAACCTCGGCATCGGTGTTCCCACCATGTGTGTCAACTACCTGCCTGAGGGCGTAGATCTCTGGCTTGAGGCCGAGATCGGCATCGTTGGCTGCGGCCCCACCCCCAAATGGGCGGATGCTGATCCTGACTGCATCGACGCAGGCGGACAGCCTACCACCATCATCAAGGGCGGCAGCGTAGTTCCTCATGACATGTCCTTTGGTCTGATTCGCGGCGGCCATGTGGATGCCACTGTTCTCGGCACCCTGCAGGTCGACGGCGAAGGCAATATCGCCAACTGGATAATCCCCGGCAAGGTCATCCCCGGCATGGGCGGCGCAATGGACCTTTGCGCAGGCGTTAAGAGAATCGTCGTGACCACCGATCACTGCGAGAAGTCCGGCGCTTCCAAGATCCTCAAGAAGTGCACCCTGCCTCTGACCGGCGCAAAGTGCGTCACCGATATCGTAACAGAGCGTGCCTACTTCCAGGTAACTCCCAACGGCCTCGTCCTGAAGGAAGTTGCAGAGGGCTACACTGTCGACGACATCCGCGCCTGCACCGACGCTGAGTTCACCGTCGCAGACGACCTGTGCACGATGGAATAAGCTGACCCACAATATAGATACTGACATACACCAAAAAGGCTTGGCAGAGGTTTTCCTCTGTCAAGCCTTGAGCAAAACGGAGGACAGAGTATGAGCACCGCAATCTATCCGGGAAGCTTCGACCCGCCTACTCTCGGTCACCTTGACATTATACGGCGTTCAGCCTGCATATTTGACGAGCTTGTCGTCTGCGTCATGCATAACGGCGCAAAAAGCTCCAGCCTTTTTACCTGCGCCGAGCGCGCAGAGCTTCTTCAGGCGATAACCGCCGACCTGCCCAATGTCCGCATCGACGTTTTCGGCGGACTTCTGGCCGACTATATCAAGGATTTTGAGGAGCCTGTAGTCATTCGGGGGCTTAGAGCGGTTACAGACTTCGACTATGAGTTTCAGATGGCGGCGGTCAACAAGAAGGTCAATCCGAAAATCGAAACGATGTTCATGGTCGCAAGTGATAAATACACATTTTTGAGTTCAAGCGTTGTGCGTGAGCTCGGAAGATACGGGCGCGACCTCAGCTGTTTCGTTCCCCGCCAGGTGGAAGAGGCCGTGCATAGAAAATTTGCTTAATATACGTTAATAATCATGCCGCGCTGCCGCGTTCATCCCCTTCAAACATATCTCCTTCCATTATGCTTCCACATAGTCGGCAGTAAGGCGTGTTAAACACTCTACACCGGTCGCCTGATATAAGAAAACATACGCCTGACAGCACTTCTCTCCGCCGCTTTCCGAAAGCTGTCTGCTGTCAGGTGCGAAGCAGTTTTGAGCGTGTGTATTTTTTCTCAGGCAAGGCGAAGGCCGCAGGGAATACTGCCGTATTTCCAAGGTCTTCAACGCGGCATGAGATAAAATCCGCCGTTCAAAACCGTATGCTTTCTTATGTCAGGCGACCAAATCCCCTCATACTATTTCCGAATCATCAGCACAAGCTCAGGCAAATGCCTGAGCTTGTGCTTTTGCGTATGAAAAAAGCACCATGCATGTGCACGATGCTTATAAAAACGCCCGCTCGGATG
>CAZWJM010000011.1:0-34957 GCA_964634435.1 uncultured Oscillospiraceae bacterium
CGCTTCCCTCCGAGCCATATGCCACGATCTCGGCCGTGAATATATCGTTTTTCTTAATCTGTTCCATAAATTTTATGATACCATGCAAAATGCATTTATTCAACAAAAAAGACCGCCCCGGCTGCGATGTAGTCGGGGCGATGGGTATTTTATTATATTGCTATATTATGATTCCAGCGCCGCGTCAAGCTCGGGCGAAGGTGCTTCCGCCTGCTGCTCGAGCATGTCAATAGGCTTGCGCTTGGGCAAGAGCAGTATGCAGGTGCAGCCGATGACGGCCGCTGCGATGGCAACGTAAAACGCGGGGATGTAAGAGCCGGTTGCGCTGTGTATGGCGGCGGTTATGAGGCCGGAGCCGAGGCTTGTTGATATGGTAAAGAGATTCGTAAGTCCGGCCATTGCGCTGGAGTTTTTCGAGCCGAAGTTATCTACAGCGAGGGTGCCGTACACGGGCGTTCTGCTGCCGTAGCCAAAGGCCGTCAGGAAGAACATGAGCTTTATCGCAGTCTCGCCGCTTGACGGGATGAGTATGGCAAGCGACACGACAGACGAAAGACAGCCGATGAAATACGCGGCCTTGTTGCCCAAGCGGTCTGCAAAAAAGCCTCCGCACAGGCGGCCGGTGAACGAGCCGATGCCCATGAGGGCCACAACTGTCACGGCAAAGCTTTCGGTCATGGCCTTTTCCTCGACGAGGAAGACCGAGACATATGCGCTTATGAAGTTATAGGTGATAACAAGCAGCACCTGGGCGGCGGTTATCATCCAGAACGTTTTGGTTTTGAGCCCCTGCTTTACGGTCACAGAGCGCTCAATGCCGAGCTTATTATCCGGCGGAGTGTAGCCCGCGGGAAGCCAGCCCTCGGGCGGATTGCGCAGGATAAAAAGCGAAACGAAAAGGATGACTGCAAAAAACGCAAGGCCTGTGAGCATCATCGTGCTCTTGACGCCGATCGCGGACAGCAGATGCGACACGGGCTTTGACCATATCGTTGACGACAGACCAAAGATGCCGAGATAAACGCCCATTGCAAGTCCGCGCTTGTCCGGAAACCATTTTCCGAGCGTGAACATCATAGAATTATATAGTATACCGCAGCCTGTTCCGGACAGGAGCCCGTAGGTTACATACATCATTGCGGGAGTGGTCACAAATGACGAGACGAACATGAACCCGCCGAACAAAACAGCGCCCAGAATGCCGCAGGCCCGAGGGCCGACCTTGGGCAGAAGCTGACCGCCGATAAATCCGCCGAGGCACAGCGTTGCGACCATTGTGTTTCCCATAAGCGCCACCTGATTTGTTTGCCAGCCAAGCTGCTGGCACATCGGGATGACGTATACGCTCCACAGATACAGCAGACCGTTGCACAGCGCGATAGCTGCACAGCCCAGTAATATCAGCCAGCGCGTCGAGGCGCTCACAGGTCTGCCGATAGTATTATTTTGATTCAATTTATCCTCCGTTTCAGTTATGAATGCATAATATCGTAAGTACTGCCCTTATTCGTAATAGAACGGGGCTTTTTTTATCGTGCTCCACTGCTCGTCGTCGTGTCCGAAGATGACCGTTGCGTCAGTCGCGGCGGCAAGACGCCTCACGCGCTGTATGGAGGCGCGATATGCCTTGCTGTCCCACGGTGCTTTTGCCGGAGGCATCATATGCTCGTAGTTATATCGGGTGTTTACAGCATCCGAGCAGAAAATGAGCTTCGACTCCTTCATTTCAAGCACGACGCCGACCTGACCATCGGTGTGACCGGGCAGCGTGATAATCTTTACATCGGGAAACAGATCGTAGTCGCCGTCTATGAGCGTATACTTAACATCCGCTTCAACGTCGGATTTCACATACGAGCCGCCGTCAAAGTTTTCCGAGTGGACGGTCATGAAGGCCTGATTAAACTCCGCGCGCTGCACGAGAAGCTTTGCGTTTTTAAACTTCGCAATATCGCCTATATGGTCAACATGCATGTGCGTTATTATCACATAATCGATATCCTCCGGCGTTACACCGCACAGAGCGAGCTGATGCTCCATGTTGTCGGTCTCGGGCTCAAAGTATCGGGTGTTCTCGCCGTTTTTGAGCACCTCGTGATTGCATCCGGCGTCTATCATGATCTTTCCGCGGGGATGGTCTATATACGCGCACTCGATGGGGACGCGGCACCAGATGTTTTCGGCCTTCTGATCGCTGAAGGTCGCTCTGGATGCTCCGGCATACATATAATTTTTATCTGTCTCCATCCAGCCGAGGGACAGCCAGTAAAGTTTCATATAGTCTCCTTTTGAAAAAGCGGGATCAAACCCTGTGGCCGATCCCGCTCCGTGCTGATTTTATAGCTTTATTTGCTGATGCCGTTTTTCTTCATAACGGGAGTGAGCTTCGGGCACAGGCAGATGCAGAGCATGCCGACGACGGAGATGCACATGACTATGATGATAACGGTGTTGTAGCCGCCGGTTGCCTCGCGGGTCGCAACGGTGATGAGCGGAGCGACGATGGAGCTGATGACGGTGCCGATGCAGCCGTAGCCGAACAGAGCACTTGCGTTCTGGGGGCCGAAGTTTGTTACGGGGAATACGCCGTAGACCGGAGTACGTCCGCCGTAGCCGCCTGCGATGAGGATAAACGCGATGGAGATCGCGACCATTCCGTTGCCGATGAGCAGCAGCAGACCGCCGGCAACCGAGCACAGGCAGAAGATAGCGTAGGATACCTTGTTGCCGAGAGCATCCGCGAACACGCCGCCGAGGAAGCGGCCGGCTGCGGTGCCGATACCGAGCATGGATACGATGGTGATGGCCTGCTCAGCGCTAAAGCCCTTAACGTCGGTGGCATAAACGGTGACATAGGAGCTTATGAAGGCGTAGGGCACGACCATGATGCAGAATGCAACAGCGAACATCCAGAATTCCTTCGTGCGCAGTGCCTCGCCAACAGACAGGGAAACGAGCTGCTTCTTCGGCTCTGCCTCGGCTGCCTTTTCGGCGATCTTGCCGTTGGGTGCCCAGCCTGCGGGAGGCATTTTCATAACAGTCAGTGCGATGACGGAGATGACAACGGTGAGGATAACGCCGAGGATGAGCATGGTGGTCTTAACGCCGATGCCGGTGAGCATGGAGCTCAGGAGCTTGGAGAAGATGGTGACGGACAGGCCGAAGATGGCAAGGAAGATGCCCATTATGAGGCCGCGCCTGTCGGGGAACCATGCAGAGGTGACGTACATGCCGACGGTGTAGAGTATGCCGCAGCCGAGTCCTGCGATGAGGCCCCAGGTTATGTACATGAGAACGGGGCTTGCAACGAAGGAGGATACGAGCACGCCAAGGCCGAACATGAGGCCGCCCGTGAGGGATGCATTGCGTGCGCCGAGCTTGGGCAGGAGGTTACCGCCGATGGCAGCGCCGCCGCAGAATGCTGCGAGCATTACGTTACCCATGAGGGCGACCTGGTCGGTGCCCCAGCCGTACTGATCGCAAATGGGCTTTACGAACAGGCTCCAGGTGTAAAGAAGACCTGCAAAAAGGGCTATGATAAAGCCGCCGACGACAACTGCGCCGCGGTTTGCGGTTTTTGTTTCGTTCATAATTAATCCTCTCAATTATTAAATTTATTACTTGCCGATATCGCTGCTGGAGGCCTTATAGACAAAGCCCTTGGGAACAGCGCCGACAACGGGATGGGGAACGTAGAGCTCTTCGAGATACTTTATCTCATCGGGAGTGAGCGTAACATCGAGGCAGCCGAGTGCGCCGCCGATCTGCTCGGGCTCAGTGAAGCCGACGATGGGGGCAAGCACAGGAGTTTTCTGGCGCACCCATGCAAGGGATACCTGGATCATGGGGATGCCGCGGTTATTTGCGATCTCCTCGATGCGGTCGACGATGGGCTTGTCGATCTCGGCGGTCTTTGCGTACTTTTCCCTGACCTTATAGTCGTTGAGCTCACGGTTGTGATTCGTATCCGTCCAGGGATGGCAGCACTTGCCGGAGGCGTTGGGACTGTAAGGTGTGCAGACTACGCCGGCATCCTCGCAGGCCCAGAGCATCTCGCGCTCATCCTCACGGTAGAGCAGGTTGAGGTGGTTCTGCATGGAGATGAAGTTTGCCCAGCCGTTTTTCTCGGCGACGCGGTATGCCTTTTCAAACTGCCATGCAAACATTGCCGATGCGCCGATATAGCGCGCCTTGCCGGCCTTTACGACGTCGTTCATTGCCTCCATGGTCTCCTCTATGGGGGTCTCCCAGTCCCAGCGATGCAGGATGTAAACATCGACATAATCAAGCTGCAGGCGCTTGAGGCTGTGGTCGATTTCGCTCATTATCGCCTTGCGGGACGAGCCTGCAAGGTTCGGGCCGAGGCCCATCTTCTGATTGACCTTGGTCTGGATGACCAGCTCATCGCGGTTGGGTGCAAGCTTTTTGAGCGCCGAGCCGAGAAATTCCTCGCTGGTGCCGAGGGAGTACATATTTGCAGTGTCAAACCAGTTGATGCCGAGGTCGAGAGCCTGCTTTACAACAGCGCGTGACTTGTCCTCGTCGATTATCCACGGTCTGCCCCAGTGGTCGAGGGCGCCGAAGCCCATGCAGCCGCAGCAGATCTTCGACACATCAAGGCCGGACTTGCCGAGCTTAATGTATTCCATATCGCCGCCGAGGGTGCTTTTATTGAAATTGGTTTCTATAAGTACGGACATTTAAAGCTCCTTCTTTCCGATCAGTCGTAGTATTCCGGTGCGTGCTTGAGCGAATCAAACTGTGCTCTGTCGTGGCCAAAGATAACGGTGGCGTTTGTCTCGTCCGCTATCTGGTGCAGCTTTGCCATGGTTGCAAAGTATGCCTTGGAGTCAGCCAGTGCACCGGCGGGTCTGGGGACGGGACCCCAGTTAATAGATGTATAGCTTGCGTCGGAGGTCACGAGCAGTGCGCCGGTATTCTCAAGGTCGAGCAGCATGCACTGCAGACCGTCAACATGGCCGGGCGCGGGGATGAGCTTGATACCTTCAAGCAGCTCATACTCGCCTTCAATCGGCATCCACTTGAGATGGTCATACTCAAGGTCTGCTCTGAGATAGGTGCCCATGGGGTCAACAACATGGGTGGAGTAGAGCGCATTTATAAGCTCTGTTTTCTGAACAACGACCTTTGCGTTGGGGAAAAGGTCAAGGCGGCCGGAATGGTCATGATGCAGATGGGAGAGGATAACATAGTCGATCTCCTCGGGCTTTACGCCGCACAGCTCGAGCTGATGCTCCATGCTCTGCTCCTCAGTGCGATAGATCGGGAAGTTAAGGAGCTTCTCGGGCGGCTCGCCGCCTTCAAGTGCGTCGGCGCGAAGGCCGGTGTCGAAAATGATCTTTGCCTGGGGATGCTCAATGTAAAGTCCCCAAACGGGGAAGGTAACATATTTGCAGGTGGGGCTCTGGTCCTGGGCAGTTGCTCTGGTGTACATCGCTACAAGAGCGTTGAAGTCGCTGCCCATAGAGCCAAGGTCGAGAATATGGACTTTCATGCTTGTGCTCATAAGTTTTTCCTCCTGAAGAATTCGTATCGTATATAATGAGCTCCGGCCGCCGTATATCCTTCGGCACTGAATGGTGGGCGCCGCGCTCTTCTTGTCAACAAAATAACATTCCCGTCGGGCATTGAGAAGCCAGTGTTTGTGATAACATTATCAAAAATTCTGATGGGAGTAAACAGTTTTTGAGATTGATATTCGTCTGACAATCTGATATAGTCGATTTCAGACAAAACGAGCATGCGCGTTAAGAAATCTGTTGAAAAAGCTAAAAGCCCGAACGCCATCCGGAGGCATTTAGGCTAAGAAAGGCAAAATTATGAGTATCAGAGAATTTGAATACCAGTGCTCCAACAAAATTGTGTTCACTCACAAGCTTGCAGAAAGTCTTCGCGCCGCAAAAGCCTCGCTCAACGTCAGCAAGGCATTCATTGTTACAGACCCCGGAATGGCAAAGACAAACCACTACACCGAGCTGCTTGCGGCAATGGACGAGATAGGCTTTGAATATGAGACATATACCGATGTGGAGCTCAATCCCGACGACCTGTCCATGGACAAGGCGGCCGACGCTTTCCTTAAAACAAACTGCGACGTTACCATCGGCTTTGGCGGCGGCAGTACGCTCGACACGGCAAAGACGGTATCTGTCATAGCCACAAACGGCGGAAAAACGCGCGATTACTTTGGCGTGAACAAGGTTGGCAAGCCCCCTCTGCCCTGCATTGCTATCCCCACCACCGCCGGCTCCGGCGCGGATATCACTTATTTCATGGCGATAGTCGACTCCGAAAAGCGAACCAAGAGCCAGATCATGGACGTAAAATGCGGCCCCGACATTTCTATAATCTATCCCGAAAACCTCATCGGAATGCCGCCGCATCTTGTTCCGGCAGTCGGCTTTGACTCGCTCACCCACGCTGTTGAGGGCTATATCAACGCCAAGGCAAACTCCATCACCGAAAGCCTCAGCATAAAGGCGTTCGAGCTGATGAGCCAAAACCTCGTAAAATTCTATAATGACAACACAGACCTCGACGCTGCCGGCGCACTGCTTCTGGCAACGAGCCTCGGCTGCATGGCGTGCACAACGATAGGTACGGGCGATGCCCACTGCATCACTCGCTCCGTCGGCGGACGCTTCCACGAGGTACACCACGGAACCGGTCTTGCCGTCGCTCTGCCGCACGTTTTGAACTTCAATCTCTACGGCAGCACAAAAAAGCTTGCCGACCTTGCCCGCGCGATGGGCCTTGACATAAACGGCAAGGATGAGCTTGAGCAGGCGAAGATGCTTGTTCTGGCGATACAGCAGGTGCGCGATGACCTGGGACTTCCGGCAAGCTACAAGGAGCTTGGCGTTGTTATTGACGACGAGTGCCTTGAGGAGCTGGCCTATGCATCCAAGGACAAGAGCGAGCACGGCTCCAGCGCCGGTGCACCTCCCCGTAAGGCGAGCATAGATGAATACAAACAGCTTATTACCGACGCATACAACGGCGTAAGAATAGCTTACTGAGCGCAACGCATAAACTGCCGTGAGCGCTTGCCCGCGGCAGTTTCAGGATAAAATAATCAGGGAAAGCGGGTGCTGCATGGAAACAAAGAAAATTTACGCGCTGATAGAAACAGTCAAGATCGGGAGCATAAACAAAGCTGCCGATGAGCTTGGCTATACCCAGTCGGGTCTGACGTACATCATAAACGCGCTGGAAAGCGAGATCGGCATAAAGCTCGTGACACGCAATCACAGCGGCATCGGACTTACGCCGGACGGCGAGACGCTGTTTCCCATCCTCGAGCAGGTGCTTGAAAAGGAAAGCGAGTTCTACAGACGCCTTGAGCAGATAAAATCGGGTGACGATTCCGTCATCAGGATAGGCGCGTACTCCTCCCTTGTTGTGAGCTGGCTTCCGAATGTTATTGCCGCCTTCAAGAAAAAGCACCCCGGGATAAGCTTTGAGATACGCACGGGCGTGACGACCCTGCGCAGTATGCTCGAAAACAATGAGGTCGACATCATTCTGGGCGAAAAAAGCGTCGCCGGCGAGCACGAGTGGCAGTATATCTCCGACGATGAAATGTGCGTTGTTTTCAACAAAAAGCTGCCGCTTGGGAAGGCCGAGACCATAACACTTGATATGCTCGGCGATTATCATGTCATCCTCCCCTCGATACTGAACAAAAACGTTGTCTCCCAAAAGCTCAGGGAGCAGAATATAGATTTGAAAAACAAAACGATACTGTACACAGACGACGGCTCGATAACGCTGTCGATGGTCGATAAGCACCCGGACGGTGTTTCGTTTGTTACAAAGCTGTACACGCCGGAGCTTCCGTCGAATGTTTCCATGCGCTCGCTCACGCCGAAGATAACCCGTCAGCTCGGCGTTGCAGTAAATGAGAAAAAGCAGTCGGTGCAGGCAATAAAGGACTTTGTGAAGTTCATCAAAAAGAAAGAGCTTATATACTGAGAAAGGCCGGTCTTAGACCGGCCTTTTCCTATAAGAGTTTGTGATATTGCTATCAAACTTTCGCGCTTCTCGGATGTGCCTCGGGATGGTACTCTTTAGGCAAGCACTGAATGGTAATCAAAAAACCATCCCCACAAAGGAGAAAAATGATGTACGAAAAAGTATTCAGCAAAGGTAAGATAAACGGCTGTGTTCTGCGCAACAGAGTTATAATGTCCCCGATGGACGACTGCCTCGGCCAGGCCTCCGGCGAAATGACCGCACGCGGCGTTGAGTATTACGCTTCCAAGGCAAAAGGCGGCACGGGTCTTGTTATAGTCGGCTTCGTCGGCGTTATCGGCCCCGAGTACGGCGGCGTGTCCATGTCCGGCCAGACCTTTCTGTGCAACCTTGATGACCGCCACACAATGAACATCCTCGCCGACCGCGTCCACGAGTTCGGCGGCAAGGTATTCGTTCAGCTCAACCACCCCGGCCGCAAGTCCAGCCCCAAGTTCAACAAGGGCCACGTTCCCATGTCCGCAAGTGCCATGACTCCGCAGCTTGAGGCAAGAGGCTTCGCCCCCTGCCGCGAGATGACCAAGGACGATATCGCCCTTATAGAGGACGCCTTCGCAAACGCTGCCGAGCACGCCTACTACGCAGGCTGCGACGGTGTTGAGCTGCACTGCGCGCACTGGTTCATGTTCCACCAGTTCATAAGCCCCACCCGAAACTGCCGCACCGACGAGTACGGCGGCTCGCTTGAAAACCGCTGCCGCATCGTCACAGAGACCATCGCAAAGATCCGCGCCAAGGTCCCCGCTTCCTTCCCCGTAACCGTCCGCGTACACCTGTTCGATAACGAGGGCATGGAGGGCGAGCCCGATCTCGAAGAGTGGGTCAGAGTCACAAAGCATCTTGAAGCAAGCGGCGTTGACGCATTCCACTTCTCCGTCGGCGTTGAGGAGCGCACCGGCGCACCCGACATGCCCTTTGGCTGGAGAAACGAGTATCTCAAGCGCTTCAAGAGCGAGCTGCACGTTCCCATCTACGGACCGAACGAGACCAAGACTCCCGACGAGGCCGAGTCCCTGCTCGAGGATGACGTGTGCGACTTCATCGTCATGGGTCGTCAGCACAGCGCAGACCCCGAATGGTGCAACAAGGCAAAGTCCGGCCATCCCGAAGATATCCGCCCCTGCATCTCCTGCAACTGGTGCGTACACCGCGTCACTGCCGATCAGGCACAGGTCAGATGCGCGGTAAACCCGCTGCTCGGCCGCGAGGTGGATAACCTCATGCCCATGAAAAAGGGCGAGGGCACCGTTATCGTCATCGGCGCAGGCCCTGCGGGCATCCAGTCGGCACTTACGCTCACAGAGCGCGGCTTCAAGGTAAAGCTTTATGACAAGCGCACCGAGCTTTGCGGCAGCCTCAACCTTGCAAACAAGGCACCCAACAAGTTCAGAATGGATAATCTCATCCGCTACTATAAGCACGTTGTCTCCAGAAACGAGAATATCGAGCTGCACCTCGGCACCGAGGTCACTCCCGCAATGCTCGATGAGTTCAAGGCGCTCGATCCCTACGCCGTTGTGCTCGCAAGCGGCGGCCAGCCGATCGTCCCCGGCAAGATCCCCGGCATTGAAAAGGGCGTTGCCTGCTTTGACGTATTAAACGGCAAGGTCAAGTTCTCCGGCAAGCACGTTGCTGTCGTCGGCGGCGGCATGACCGGCCTTGAGACCGCAGAGCGTCTGGCCGAGGACGGCAACAAGGTCACCCTCATCGAGATGATGCCCCTGGTCGGCAACGGCATTTACTTCTACAATGTCCGCCGCACAAGACGTCAGCTTGAGGCAAAGGGCGCGGTCATCAAGACCAGCACCGCGCTTCAGGAGGTCAAGGACGACTGCATCGTAGTCGCTCCGGCAAATGTGAACTACATCGGCACCGGTCTTGACGGCATCAAGAACATCGCAGGTGTTGCAGACGCCGTTGTCGCAGACGAGCACGACGGCCCGTACGAGATTCCTGTCGATGCAACCGTTCTGTCTCTCGGCATCCGTCCCGAGCTCGGCATGCTCGAGGAGCTTGAAAGCCGCTTTGAGAAGGTCATCCACGTCGGCGACTGCACGAATCCCGGCCGCATAGGCGACGCCACCGGCGCTGCATTCCTCGCAGTCAAGAATCTGTAATAACTCCCTCCCCCTTCTTCCCACGTCCGAAAGCATCGTTTCTGCAGTGTATATCCTTCCTATGACTTTTCCCTGATTTCGGACAAAAAAGTAGTGCGCTCATGGTTTCATGAGCGCACTTTGGTACAAGCTGAACTTAAAACTGAGCAGAAAAGACGACTGAGCAGCGGGGGGGGGGGAGCTTGAGGGGGCAAGACCCGCCTCAAGTTTGATAAACCGCCGCCGAAAGGCTTGAAAAGCAAGTCTTTCGGGCAAAGCAGCATTTTGAAGTATTCAAAATGCTCGGCGGATGAAGCTCAGTCAAAAAAGTTCTTTAGAACGTTTTTGGCAGCTGAATGCGCTCATGATTTCATGAGCGCATTTTGGTATAAGCATTTTCCACAGGAGACAGATATGAAAGTATTACTTTTTAACGGCAGTCCGCGAAAAAGCGGCTGTACATTCACTGCGCTCAGCCTTGCAGCAGAGGTTTTAAACGCCGAGGGCATCGAGACGGAGATCATCTGGATAGGCAGCAAGCCGGTCGGCGGCTGCACAGCCTGCCGCGCGTGTGCAAAGCTCGGCAAATGCGCGTTTGATGACATCGTAAACGAGGTGCGGGAAAAGTGCTGTGAGGCAGACGGCTTCATTTTCGGCTCGCCTGTGCATTTCGGTGCCTTGACCGGAAACATGACTTCGTTCATGGACAGGCTTTTTTACTCCGAGCTTTTGGGGAACAAAAACGCAGCGTTTGCGCTAAAGCCTGCCGCGGCGGTGATATCCGCGCGCCGCGCGGGAACAACGACGGCCGTTGCGCAGATGATGAACTACTTCCTTATCCGCTCCATGCCTGTTATAACGACCCGCTACTGGCCGGTAGTACACGGCACGAGCCCAGAAGAGGTAATGCAGGATCACGAGGGCGTCCACAGCATCCGCTCCGTCGCCGCAAACATGGCCTTTTTCCTCAAATGCAAGCAGGCCGGCCTCGACTCCGGCATTCCCCTGCCCGTCACCGAGCCCCACCCGCAGACTAATTTTATAAGGTAAAGAATATGCAAACCCCCCGGACGCAGTGTTCGGGGGCTTATGATTTTTGATTCTCTTTGGCTGTGTTTATCGATGCGATCAGCATACGGCGGATCGTGCCGCATTGGGTATACAGTCCGGCGGCGTCATCCTTGTTCAGGATTTCAGCCCTCACAAACAGCTCCAGCCAATACTCCGTTTCATAGCACTCTTTTAATGCTATTTGAAGCTTGGCTATAAAATCGGGCTTTCCATGGGCGTAGTTGGCTTCTCTAATATTGGCGCCGATAGAAGTGGCGGAACGCTCCAACTGATTGACAAGGGAATAGTGTCCTCTTATCGTTTCGCACAGTTTAATTACTTTAACAGCAAAGTCAGTAGATTGTTCACGAAGTTTTGATTCACTCATAAAGAATACCGCCTTTCGTAAAACAATCATACCATATTAGCTGCCGAAGTTACAGTGAAATATCCTTCGGATGTGAAATAATTTCCTTATGGAAATTGTGAAATTTTCTGTTTAGCAGAAAGTGAAATGAAATAAATCCACTCACCGCCGCAGCGATTTCACATGGCGAAGCCATATTTCACGAGCGAAGCGCATTTCACAAATCCCGCAAGGGATTTATTTCGTTGAAAAAAGGACTTCACAAAAGTGAAGTCCTTTTTTTCTTGGCACGCCGTAAGGGATTCGAACCCCTGACCTTCTGGTCCGTAGCCAGACGCTCTATCCAGCTGAGCTAACGGCGCTTATCGCTTAGCGCTTTAGTATATTAGCACAGCCGGACTTAAAATGCAAGCCTTTTTTAATTATTTTCACCCATTTGGGTCAAAATAATCGGAATGGCATCATTCCTTGCTTGCGAAGGCGCGTTCCGACGCCTTACATGCTCAGTGTGCTCGACACTGCGTCGACCACCTCGCCCATGGTTTTGAGGGTCTTGCCGACGATGTTTTTGGGCGATTTCTTCGTGCCGGTGACGCTCATGCTCGCTATCGAGCCTACCGCAACGCCGATGCCCATGCCAACGAGAAAGTTTGTCTTTTTCATTTTTTACACCTCCGCAATATATTATGGCCATATTTGTTTTGCTACACCGCTGTAATTTGTGCTATACTGGTATCATAACTCCATGGGAGGAGATTTTTTTATTATGGGTGTAAAAATACTGGCCGTGGGCGACGTATGCGGCGAGCCCGGCCTTGACTATCTTACAAAGAACCTAAAGCGCCTGCGCAAGGAGCTGGAGCTCGATTTTGTCGTCGTAAACGGCGAAAACGCAAACGTCGTGGGCATAACTCCGCGCCAGGCAGACACGATACTGCACGCGGGCGCCGACGTCATCACGCTCGGAAACCACACATGGACGCGCACGGAGCTGCGCCCGTATCTTGACGAGCGGCGCAAGATCCTGCGTCCGGCAAACTGCGCGCCGCAGTGCCCGGGGCGCGGCATCGATGTTTACAAAACGAGCTTCGGCGACGTGTGCGTATTAAACCTCATGGGTCACTTCACGCTCGACACGAATACGGATAATCCCTTCGTCATCGCCGACGGCTACATGGAGGAGATCCGCGAGAAGATCATCCTCGTAGACTTCCACGCCGAGGGCACGAGCGAAAAACGCGCGATGGGCTTCATGCTCGACGGCAGAGCCAGCGCCGTTTGGGGCACGCACACGCATGTGCAGACCTCCGATGCCTGCGTCCTGCCAAACGGCACGGGCTATATTACGGACCTCGGCATGACGGGCGCTATTAACTCCGTCATCGGCATCGAGCCCGAGCAGTCGATCGGCAAATTTTTCGGCGACCCGCCGCGCAGATACGATTCGGCCAAGGGTCCGGCAAAGCTCGAGGGCTGCCTGTTTGACATTGACCCCGAAACGGGCAAGTGCCTGAGCGCCGAGGGGGTCAGATTCACATGAGAGCACTGAAGATCCTGCACGCGGCAGACCTGCACCTTGACTCGCCCTTCGAGGGCCTTGGCGAGGGTAAGGCCGCACAGCGCAGGGGCGAGCAGCGCGAGCTTTTGTTCCGCCTTGCCGCTCTTGCCGAAAGCGAAGGGGTCGACATGGTACTGCTTGCAGGCGACCTGCTCGACTCCGGCAGCAGCTATGCCGAGACTGCCGAGGATATATCCCGCGCGCTCGGCGGCATCTCCGTGCCTGTTTTCATATCCCCCGGCAACCACGATTTTTACTCTGCCCGCTCACCGTATGCGCGCATAGCCTTCCCCGAAAACGTGCACATATTCAAAAGCAGCGTGCCCGAGTGCGTGTCGCTCCCTGAGCTTGGCGCAAGAGTTTGGGGCGCTGCATTCACCGATAAATACAGCGGCGGTATGCTGCGCGGCTTTGCGCCGGATAAGACAGACGGCGTGCGCGATATAATGTGCATCCACGGCGAGGTGGGAGCAGCTTCGCAGTATTGCCCCATTTCCGAAAATGAGCTTGCGCAAAGCGGCATGGACTACGTTGCCCTTGGGCATATCCACAAGGAAAGCGGCCTTAAATGCGCGGGCAGGACGCATTACGCATGGCCCGGCTGCCCCGAGGGGCGCGGCTTTGACGAGACGGGCGAGAAGCATGTGTACATAGTTTCGCTCGATGACGGCGTGAGCATTAAGCCTGTGAGCATCGCCCGCCGCAGATACGAGATTATACGGGTCGAGCTTGACGGCGGCGACGCACTCGACCGGATACGCGGCGCTCTGCCGCAGGATACGAAAGACGATATCTACCGCATCATCCTCCGCGGCGAGACCGAGCAGGCCCCGCGCCTTAACGAGCTTTACGACAGGCTCGGGGATGGATTCTTCGCGCTGCAGCTCAGGGATGAGACTGTGCTGCGCCGCGACGTGTGGGAATCCGCTGGGGAGGACAGTCTGCGCGGACAGTTTATCATACGCCTGAAAACGGCGCTGGATAACGCCAAGACCGAGGAAGAGCGCGAGCGGATAACTCAGGCTGCGCGCTGGGGGCTTGCCGCCCTCGACGGACGCGAGGAGGTGCTCTGCCATGATAATTAAACGCCTCGAGGCCACCTTCGGCAAGCTCGACGGCGAGAGCCTTGAGCTGCACGAGGGGCTGAACGTCATAAGTGCGCCGAACGAAAGCGGCAAAAGCACATGGTGCGCCTTCATCCGCGCGATGCTCTACGGCATCGACAGCTCGGAAAGGCAGAAAGCAGGCTTTCTGCCGGACAAAATGCGCTACGCACCGTGGTCGGGTGCGGCTATGCAGGGGAGTATGCAGCTTACCGATGCCGGCCGCGATATAACGCTTATCCGCACGACGAAAACGGCAAATGCGCCCATGCGCGAGTTTGCCGCGGTGTATACCGGAACGAGCACGCCCGTTGCAGGCCTTAACGGCACGAACGCGGGCGAAGCGCTCACGGGAGTAAGCCGCGACGTTTTCCGCCGCAGTGCTTTCGTCGAGCAGGGCAAGGTCGCCGTCACGCACAGCGCGGAGCTTGAAAAGCGCATAAGCGCCATCGTGTCGACCGGGCAGGAGGATTGCTCCTTCACAGAGGCCGACGATACCCTGCGCCGCTGGCAGCGCAAGAGGCGCTTCAATCGCTATGGCCGCCTGCCGGAGCTTGAGGATGAGATAGCGCACAAAAGGCAGCTTTTAAACGGTCAGGCCGACGCCATAGGCCATCAGGAGCAGCTTGCACGCGAGCTTGAGAGCGCGAAAAATGAGTGTGCGCGGCTTGAAAGCGAAGTCATGGAAAGCCGCAAAAGCATCCGCAAGGAGGCGCTCAGCAGCCTGCAAAGCGTCAGAGCCGAGGTCAACGCGGCCTCCAAAGTGTATGACGATGCTGCAGCCGAGCGCGATAAGCGCCGTGCCGAGCTTGCAGCAAGCGTGATTGGCGAGCGTGAGCCGGAGCAGGCAAAGCAGGAGGCTGAGCGCGATATCGCCGAGGCGCTCGAGCGCAAGGCATGTGCCGAGCAAAAGGCAACGCCCGCGCTTGCAGTTGTGCTGCTTATCCTGTGCGCCGCGCTTGCGGCCGTCGGGCTGCTCGTGCCGGAGTACATGCTGTATGCCCTCATCGCGGCCGGAGTCATGCTTGTGTGCGGCGTGCTGGCGCTCGTGAGCCTTTCAAAGAAAAAGGCCGCGATAGCTGAAGCCGCGCGGCAAAGGCGGCAGCTTCTTTCAAAATACAGAGCCGGGGATGAAGCCGGCATAAGCGCAGCGCTTGAGGAGTTTACGGCGCTGTACAATGAATTCACCGCGGCGCAGCTAAGGCAGGAGACTGCCGCCCGCGCGCTTGCGGAGGTCAAGGACCGCGCCGAGCAGACCGAGAGCTACACGCTCACTCAGCTCGACTTTTCCAGCGGCGACAGCCGCGCTGTGCAGCTTGGCCATGAGCTGAGCCGGGCACGGGCACGGTGCGAAGCGCTCAGCGCCCAGCTGTCCGAGGGCAGAGGCCGCTTGTCTGCAATGGGTGACCCCCTTGTGCTGGGCTCGGAGCTTGCAAGGCTTGAGGGCGAGCACGATGCCATGACGGCAGAGTACGACGCGATAGCCCTCGCTATAGAAACGCTCCGCGCGGCAAACGAGGATATCCAGAGCCGCTTTTCGCCCGCCTTGGGCAAGAAGGCCGCCGAGTACATGAGCTTTGTCACCGACGGGCGGTACGATGCCGTTATGCTCGACCGCGACTTTTCGGCCGATGTGCGCTCCGGGGGCGACAGTGTCCCGCACGATGCGCAGTACCTGAGCGCGGGGACGCTGGATCTGTTGTACCTTGCTGTGCGCCTTGCCGTGTGCGAGCTGGCGCTTCCCGAGAACGCCCTTTGCCCGCTGATAATCGACGACGCGCTCGTAAACCTCGACCCCGCCCGCCGCGAAAAGGCCATTGCCCTCCTCAAAAATATCGCAAAGCAGCGCCAGGTGATCCTCTTCACCTGCGATAAATAACAAAAGAACCGGAACAAATTGTTCCGGTTCTTTTCACTTTTCAAACATCATATTCAGGTCGACGTCGGCGGAGATGCCGGGGACAGAGCCCGTGAAGCTATACTGCCAGATCTCATGGGCATAATAAAAATACGGATACGAGCCGATGCCCGCGCACCACATCGTATAGTCCTGAAGCTGCGCAAGGTCATAGCCGTAATAGCCTGTGTCGTTATACACGTACACGCCCGCGTCGTATCCCGCGGTCTCGATCGTATCGCAAAACGCGACCGCGCAGGCCGTAAGCGTCGCGTTATCCAAGCCGTCGGTGCGTGCCTCGTCGCCCGAGATGCGCTCCCAGTCGAAAAACACGGGCAGGTCAAGCGAATTTTCGCCCAGCATATCCAGCACGAACCGTGCTTCGCCCTTCGCCTCATCCTCGCTTATCGCCTGCGAGAAGAAGTACGCGCCCACGCGCAGGCCGGCGGCCTTCGCGCCCTCGAGGTTTTTCAGGAAATTATCGTCCTCATACAGCTCGCCGCTGCCGTAGTACATGCCGCCGACGCGGATGATGGCAAAGCGCACGCCGCTGTCATACACCTGCTGCCAGTCGATATCGTCCTGATATGACGACACGTCGATGCCGAGGCTGGTTTTATACTCGCCGCCGACATAGGTCAGCCTGCCGTTGGGGTCAGCTGCGAAGTCCTCTTTCGTAAGGCTGTTTACCGGCACGCCCTCCTGCGGCGTCACCCACACGAAGCCTTCGCCGTTATAGACCTCGACCATGCCGTAATGCGGGTCGGCTTCCTGCCCGGCATTTTGTATGCGCTGCACTATCGCAAACGCCGCAAGCAGCAGCGCCGCCACGAAAACTATGACCAAAACAGGACTTATCCCACGCTGCTTTTTTCTTTGTCTTTTTGTCTGTCTCATGCTTTCATTGTACCACAAGCAGCCCCTCAAGTAAAGCCACGGCCGGCAGTCAGACATCTTCCAGGGTATTCAGCAGCGTTCTGCCGCCGTAGCTCAGGACGTTTTTGAGCTTCTCGCGGCCGCGCTTTATGGTGCGGCTGACGCTGGAGATGTGCAGGCCGAGTTCGTCGGCGATATCCTGCATCTGCATCTGCTCGATATAATACATATTTATAAGCTGCTTTTGGCGGCATGTCAGCTCGCTGTTTATCGCCCGGCGCATCGCCGACGCGGCCGTGCCGTCGCCGGAGCAGAACCTTATGTACTGGCGCAGCGCCACGTATTCCTCCTGCCTTGCAAACATGTTAAGCCTCTTCTCCTCCATATTCCTTACCTCCGTAGTAGTTTTTCAGGTATTTCGACACGGCCATCGTGTCGCGCATCATGCCGGTGAGTATGCCGATCCTGCGCCGAAGCCGCAGGCGGTCGATCTCGCACATCTCCTCGGTCTCAAGCCTCGCCTTGAGCTCGGCAATGCGTGTTTTGCACAATTGGGCGCTGTGCGCGTACTCTATCGATAGCTCTGTAAGCCTCATTCTCCATCATCCTTTTCACATTAGAATAAAAAAATTAAAATTATTGTTGACAAACCCCATGCGATTTGCTATTATATTCGAGCCGGTATCGTGCTGGTGTAGCTCAGTTGGTAGAGCAGCTGATTTGTAATCAGCAGGTCGGGGGTTCGAGTCCGTCCACCAGCTCCACCGACATTTGAATTTAAAATATTGTATTTGGGGGATTTCCCGAGTGGCCAAAGGGGACAGACTGTAAATCTGCTGGCAATGCCTTCGGTGGTTCGAATCCACCATCCCCCACCAGAAAAAAGCAAGCCGAGAGGCTTGCTTTTTTCAGTGAAATCCACCTTGCGGTGGGTGAAATATTGCTTCGCAATATGAAATGCGCCTTCGGCGCGTGATATCGCTGCGGCGGTGAGTGGATTTCATTTCACTTTCTGCGCAGCAGAAAATTTCACCATAAGCGCAAGCTTTTGATTTCACCGTGAGCGAAGCGAACGATTTCACTTCAAGCCAAAAATGTATTCGATTCTAGCTGCAAGCTTTTAGCTTGCTTTTTTCAGTGAAATCCACCTTGCGGTGGGTGAAATATTGCTTCGCAATATGAAATGCGCCTTCGGCGCGTGATATCGCTGCGGCGGTGAGTGGATTTCATTTCACTTTCTGCGCAGCAGAAAATTTCACCATAAGCGCAAGCTTTTGATTTCACCGTGAGCGAAGCGAACGATTTCACTTCAAGCCAAAAATGTATTCGATTTTTACCGCAAGCCGAGAGGCTTGCTTTTTTCAGTTAAGTGTGCTTCTTGACGCAAATTCTGCCCTGTGGTAAACTTGAGCAAATTATAACTTGATCCACGGAGGCAACGCATATGAACAGCTCACTTGACCGCTTCCTCATTGCGCAGGAGCATTCCTACGACACGGCGCTGCGTGAGATACGCGCCGGACGCAAGCGCAGTCACTGGATGTGGTACATCTTCCCGCAGATTGCCGGCCTCGGCATGAGCTACACCGCCCAGCTTTATTCGATACAGGACATAAGTGAGGCGCGCGACTACATCGCCCACCCCGTGCTCGGCGCACGGCTTATCGAGATCTCACGGGCTCTGCTGACGCTCGACAGCTCCGACGCGACGGCCGTGATGGGCTACCCCGACGACCTGAAGCTGTGCTCGTGCATGACGCTGTTCAAGCAGGTGTCGGACGACCCGGTGTTCGGCGCCGTGCTCGACAAATTCTACGGCGGGCGGGCCGACACGCGCACGCTGGCGATACTCGGGCTTTAAAAACTGCACACACGTTCACTGCCGACGTCCAACTCAGGGCGTCGGCAATTTATTACCCTGCTGCCGACAAGACCCGCAAGCTCGTGCCGGTCAAGCTCGGAGAGCAGCGCGTCAAAGCACTCGCCGCAGACGTAGCCGCCCTCCCATGAAAACATCTCCTCCTCCGGCATAAACGCCACGCGGCACTCGGCGCAATACACTTCTCCGCATTTTCCATTATTCAAGCGCATTTCTCCTCACAAGATATTTTATGCAATTGCATTGTCTGTTTCGGATAATACACGCTTTTGCATAGTTTGTCAAGAGCTTGTTATGCGTTAAATAAAAAACGCAATTGGGCGAATGTTAAGGACTTGTCAAAATTGTCGCCGATTATGTGCAATTACGGGGGTGTTGGCCTTAGATTTCACGCCAACAGAGCTCATTTTAGTGCAATTTGACGATTTTTCAGGGGGTATTTTTATAACATCTCACAATTGTAAGTTTGGGAAAGTAGTAATAAAATCTGAAAGGTAGGAAAAGATTTTTCCTGCGAAGATGAGTTTATTATTTTTTTAGGAGAGAAAAGCAATGATCACTAACGAATACCTTAAGAGAGTTTATGACTCCGTCGAGCAGCGCGACCCCGACCAGCCCGAGTTCCTTCAGGCAGTCCGCGAAGTATTTGAGAGCCTCCAGCTCGTCGTCGACAAGCACCCCGAGTGGGAGAAGGCCGGCCTGATCGAGCGCTTTGTTGAGCCTGAGCGCATGATCATGTTCCGCGTCCCCTGGGTCGATGACAATGGTGTTACCCACGTAAACCGCGGCTACCGCGTACAGTTCAACTCCGCAATCGGACCTTACAAGGGCGGCCTGCGCTTCCATCCCTCTGTAAACCTCTCCGTCATAAAGTTCCTCGGCTTCGAGCAGATCCTCAAGAACAGCCTGACCACCCTGCCCATGGGCGGCGGTAAGGGCGGCTCCGACTTCGACCCCAAGGGCAAGTCCGATAACGAGATCATGCGCTTCTGCCAGAGCTTCATGACCGAGCTGTATCGTCACATCGGCCAGTTCACCGATACTCCCGCAGGCGACATCGGCGTCGGCGCACGCGAGGTCGGCTACATGTACGGCCAGTACAAGAAGATCGTTGACCGCTTCGAGGGCGGCGTCATCACCGGCAAGGGCCTGACCTACGGCGGCTCCCTGGCACGTACCCAGGCTACCGGCTTCGGCATCTGCTACTTCTCCGACGAAGTTCTCAAGTACAACGGCAAGTCCTTCGAGGGCCAGACTGTTGTCGTTTCCGGTTCCGGCAACGTTGCACAGTACTGCGCACAGAAGTGCATGGAGCTCGGCGGCAAGGTCGTCGCAATGAGCGACTCCAAGGGCTACATCTACGATCCCAACGGCATCAACCTCGACGTTCTGTTTGACATCAAGCAGAAGAGAAGAGCACGCATCTCCGTCTACGCTGACGAGGTCGCAGGCGCTGAGTACGTCGAAGGCTGCAAGAACATCTGGAACGTCAAGTGCGACATCGCAATGCCCTGCGCATCTCAGAACGAGATGGACGAGGCCGGCGCAAAGGCACTTATCGCAAACGGTGCATTCGCAGTATTCGAGGGTGCAAACATGCCTCTGACTCCGGAAGCAATTGCTGCTGTCCAGGAAGCAGGCCTGCTGTACACCCCGGGCAAGGCATCCAACGCAGGCGGCGTTGCCACCTCCGGCCTTGAGATGAGCCAGAACTCCCTGCGCATGAGCTGGAGCTTCGAAGAAGTCGACGAGAAGCTCAAGGGCATCATGAAGAGCATCTTCCAGGCATGCCTCGCTGCATCCATCGAGTGCGGCCATCCCGGCGACATGATGCTGGGCGCAAACGTTGCAGGCTTCCTGAAGGTTGCTGACGCAATGATGGCTCAGGGTGTTGTTTGATCCTAAGTTTTTTTAAGCATAGATCCATCCTAAGTTTCAAGCACAAAGCAAAAAGGGAGAGTGCCTTTTGGTACTCTCTCTTTTTGTAGCTATGAAAAAACGCACAGCGGAGTTTTCCTGCTGTGCGTTCGTTTTTTTATCCCTTTTGCTCGCAGTAAATGCAGCGGTATTCGCCCTCGTTTTCCGACGGCTTGAAAATATGCGGCAGCTCCTGCTCCGTCGCGCTTATGCACTTGGGGTTGCGGCAGACGCGGTCGTAGACAAGGCCCGCCGTGTCACGGCGTTCCCTGACGGGGTCTTTGGCTTCCTCAAGCAGCTTCAGGATAAGCGCCATGCGCATATATTTACCGTTGAGGGCCTGACGGAAATACGCCGCTCTGGGGTCATCATCCACCGCGACGCTTATCTCATTGACCCTCGGCAGCGGATGCAGCACGCGCATATCGGCTTTCGCGTGCTCCATTTTGGGCATATCGAGCACATAGCTGTCCTTTAAGCGCTCGTACTGCGCCTTGTCGTCAAAGCGCTCACGTTGGATGCGCGTCATGTACAGCACGTCCAAACTCGGTATCGCCTCCTCAAGCGAGGTGACCTCCTCGTACGCTATGCCGTGCTTTTCCAGCACCTCCTGGCGGATATAATCCGGCAGGCGCAGCTCCTCGGGGGATATCAGCACGAAGCGATTGCCCTCGTACCGGCTCATGGCCTCAATAAGCGAGTGTACCGTGCGGCCGTATTTGAGATCCCCGCACAGGCCGATGGTCAGGCCGTCGAGCCGCCCGAGCTCGCGCGAAATGGTCAGGATATCGGCAAGGGTCTGCGTGGGATGATTGTGGCCGCCGTCGCCGGCGTTTATGACGGGAACTGAGCCTGCGGCCGCGGCGACATACGGTGCGCCCTCCCTGGGGTGGCGTATCGCCATTATATCGGCATAGTTGCTGACTATCTTCGCGGTGTCTGCCATGCTCTCGCCCTTGGAGGCGGAGGAGGAGCTTGCCTCGGAAAAGCCGATGACACTGCCGCCAAGCTCCAGCATCGCCGCCTCAAAGCTCAGGCGCGTGCGGGTAGATGGCTCGAAAAACAGCGTTGCAAGCTTCTTATAGCGGCAGGCCTCTCTGTACTGCTCAGGCTGCGATATTATATCGTTTGCCGAAGCTATGAGCTCATCAAGCTCCTGCACTGAAAAATCCAGAATAGAAATAAGGCTTCTCATATTTTCGCTCCGTAAACGGACAGATAATTGCGTATCCGCGCGACATTCTCGGCATTGTTCTGGTCTTCCTCAAGGTATTCGATGATGTCATACACATCAACGACCGAGTAGACCGGGAAGCCGAACTGCTCCTCTATCTCAACCATTGCGCCCTTTTCGCCCTGACCCTTTTCCTTGCGGTCGACCATGACGAAGGTCGCGGCGACCTTAACGCCCTCGAGCGAGGACAGCAGCGCCATACTCTCGCGTATAGCGGTGCCGGCCGTGATGACGTCCTCGGTGATGACTACCTCCTGGCCGTTTTGCGGGACATAGCCGACGAACAGGCCGCCCTCGCCGTGATCCTTGGCCTCCTTGCGGTTGAAGAAAAACGGGACGTTCAGACCGTTTTTGCTCAGTGCGACGGCTGTGGACACGGCAATGGAAATGCCCTTGTATGCCGGGCCGTAGAGCACGGCCTCGCGGTTTCCGAGCTTGTTGAAATACGCTTTGGCATAAAACTCGCCAAGGCGCGCAATCTCGTCGCCGGTCTTGATATTGCCGGCATTAATGAAATAGGGTATCTTGCGGCCGGACTTCGCGGTGAAGTCACCGAACTTCAAAACGCCTGCGCCCTGCAGGAACTCGATAAATTCTCTTTTATATGCTTCCATGTGCTTCTCCTCAGTCACAAAATTCGGCCACGCAGCGCTCGTATGCGGCAACGGGGTCGGCAGCGGAGGTTATCGGGCGGCCGACGACTATGTAGTCCGAGCCTATCTCCTTTGCCTGGGCGGGAGTCATGACGCGCTTCTGGTCGCCCGCGTCGCCGTCGGCAAAGCGAACGCCCGGAGTCACCGTCAGGAAAGCCTCGCCGCAGTGTGCGTGTACCTTACCCGCTTCCATAGGTGAGCACACAACGCCGTCCAAACCGGCATTTTTCGCTGTCAGCGCATAGTGCATGACGACCTCGTCCATGGGCTTTTCAATGAGCAGGTCGCGCTCGAGCGCCGCCTGATCGGTGGAGGTGAGCTGGGTGACGGCGATAAGCAGCGGACGGCTGCCGTCGGGACGGGTGAGCCCCTCCAGAGCGGCTTCCATCATCGCGGATGTGCCTGCGGCATGGAGGTTAATTATATCCACATCGAGGCCGCTGAGAACGGCCATTGCTTTTTTGACCGTGTTGGGGATATCGTGCAGCTTCAGATCCAGGAATATCTTGTGTCCCCTGGCCTTTATCTGGCGGACTATCTCCGGCCCCTCGGCATAGTACAGCTCCATGCCGATCTTGACAAAGGGCTTGCGGCCCGTAAATCTGTCCAAAAATTCAAAGGTCTTCTCCTTGGAAGGGAAGTCGCAGGCAACTATCACGTCTTTACCCATTGTTTACGCCTCCTATAATATCTTTAAGATTTTCAATTCCGTATTCTTTCATGACCCTCGGCAGGTCGTTTATAATATCCCGACACGCATACGGGTCAACAAGGTTTGCTGCGCCCACTTCAACGGCCGTGGCGCCGGCAAGCATCATTTCAATAACATTCTCCGCGCTCACAACGCCGCCGACGCCGATGACCGGGATCTTCACTGCCTGCGCCACCTGATAGACCATGCGCACCGCGATGGGGAAGATAGCAGGCCCGGAAAAGCCGCCCATGGTGTTTGCGATGACGGGCTTTTTGCTGCGAAGGTCAATGCGCATACCGAGCATGGTGTTTATAAGGCTTATCCCGTCCGCTCCGGCCGCCTCGCAGGCTTTTGCTATGGACACAATATCGGTGACATTCGGGGAGAGCTTTATGATAACGGGCTTTGTCGTGACGGCCTTAACTGCCCTTGTTACCTCCGCTGCCGCTTCCGGCGATGTGCCGAAGCTCATGCCGCCGCCGTGGACATTGGGGCAGGAGACATTCACTTCAAGCCAGCCCACCTGCGGCTGCTTATCGAGCTTTGCGCAGGTCTCGGCATATTCTTTGACGGAAAAGCCGCTGACATTTGCCATCACCGGCTTGTGAAAGCATTGCGCAAGCTTCGGAAGCTCCTCGGCAATAACTGCGTCCACGCCCGGATTTTGAAGTCCGACCGCGTTTATCATGCCGCTCGTGCACTCTGCTATGCGCGGCGTGGGGTTACCGAAGCGCGGCTGCGCGGTCGTGCCCTTGAAGGAAAAAGTGCCGAGGCAGTTTATATCATAAAGCCGGGCAAACTCGTATCCGTAGCCAAACGTGCCGGAGGCCGGTATGACCGGATTGTCTATTGTAATGCCGCACAGCTCAACTTTCATTTCCACAGCAGCTCCTCCTTCCGCATGACAGGCCCCTCCCTGCATATGCGCTTTGAACCCGTTATCGTCCGGCACGAGCAGCCCATGCATGCGCCGAAGCCGCAGCCCATGCGCGCTTCAAAGCTGAGCTGACCGGAGGTGTCGGTAGCGTCGCACACCGCCTTGAGCATCGGCTCAGGCCCGCAGGCGTAAAAGTGGGAATAGCCCTGCGCGATGGCGGCCGTGACAAAGCCGCGCGTGCCATAGCTGCCGTCTGCCGTCGTAACGGCGACCGTGCAGCCGAGCTTTTTAAACTCATCCTCGAAAAACACTTCGCTTTTCGTGTTAAAGCCGAGGATAACGGAAACCTCCCTGCCCTGCTCTCTAAGAGCCTTTGCGAGCATGTACATCGGCGAAGCACCGGCGCCGCCGCCAATGAGCAGGGGCGCATTTCCCGAGGAGCTTAGATCAAAGCCGTTTCCAAGCCCCGTGAGGATATCGAGCCTTTCCCCGGTATGCATTTCCGCAAGCTGCTTTGTTCCTCTGCCAACGGTCTTGTATATAACCGTGAGGGTATCCCCCTCGCAGTCGCACACGGAAAGCGGACGGCGCAGGAAATTGCCCGACAGCTTTATATTGACAAACTGCCCGGGTACGGTGATCTCGGAGGTATCCCCGCAAAGCACCATTTTGTACACGCCGTCGGCAAGGGCGGCATTTGACTGTATTTCAAAAACACTCTGCTTCATATTACGAATCTATGGTCGAAATGGTCAGCGTCGTCTCTTCCAGCACGTCCAGCAGGACCTTAACGGTGTCAAGGGCTGTGAATATGGTCACGTTGTGCTCCGTTGCTATCTGGCGGATGCGCGTACCGTCGCTGGAATCCGAGCCCATGTTGCGCGTATTTATTACATACGCGATATGACCCTGGCGCAGTGCGTTGGGTATCTCCTCGCTGCCCTCGGATATCTTCTTGAGGATGTGGGTGCGTATGCCGTTTTCCTTGAGGAACATGGCCGTGCCCTCGGTCGCCTCGATATTGAAGCCGAGGTTATAGAACCTGCGTATAAGCGGCAGAGCCTCCTGCTTATCCTTGTCGGCGATGGTGGCAAACACCGTGCCGTAATTCTGAAGCCTCGTGCCGGCAGCCTGCAGCGCCTTGTAAAGCGCACGGTTGAGCGTGCGGTCGTAGCCGATGGCTTCGCCAGTTGACTTCATTTCCGGCGAGAGGTATGCGTCCAGGCCGTGTATCTTGCTGAAGGAGAACACCGGTGCCTTTACATACCAGCGCTTCTTTTCCTCGGGATATATCGTGAAGATGCCCTGCTCCTTGAGGGTCTTGCCCAAAATCACTTCGGTGGCGATATCGGCAAGGGAGTAGCCCGTGGATTTGGACAGGAAGGGTACTGTGCGGGAGGAACGGGGGTTAACCTCGATGATGAACACATTGTCGTCCTTATCGACGATAAACTGGATGTTGAAAAGACCCACGATGCCGATGCTCAGGCCCAGGCGCTTTGCATACTGCAATATAAGTCCCTTGACCTTGTCGGAAATGGAGAAGGTCGGGTAAACGGATATGGAGTCGCCGGAGTGGATGCCGGTGCGCTCAACAAGCTCCATGATGCCAGGAACAAAAACATCGTGTCCGTCGCAGATTACGTCGATCTCGACCTCCCTGCCCTCTATGTACTTGTCGACCAAAACGGGCTTATCCTCGTCGATCTCAACGGCGGTGCGCAGATAGTGGCGAAGCTGCTGCTCGTCGGCAACTATTTGCATCGCGCGGCCGCCCAGCACGAAGCTCGGGCGCACGAGCACGGGATAGCCTATCTCGGCCGCGGCGGCGATGCCGTCGTCTATCTTCGTCACGGCGCGGCCCTTGGCGCGGGGGATATTCAGCGTTTCAAGCAGATTTTCAAACTCGTTGCGGTCCTCGGCCTTGTCGATTGCGGCGCAGTCGGTGCCGATTATCTTAACGCCGCGCTCTGTGAGCGGCTGGGCAAGGTTTATCGCTGTCTGACCGCCCAGCGAGGCGATGACGCCATCGGGCTTTTCAAACTCGATGATGTTCATGACATCCTCGGTCGTCAGCGGCTCAAAGTACAGCTTATCGGCCGTCGTGTAGTCGGTGGAGACGGTCTCGGGGTTATTGTTTACGATGATTGCCTCGTAGCCTGCCTTGCGGATGGTCATGACGGCGTGGACGGTCGAATAGTCAAACTCAACGCCCTGACCAATGCGGATTGGGCCTGCGCCAAGGACGAGTATCTTCTTTTTCTCCGTGCGTATCGAGTCGTTCTTGCCCTGATAGGACGAGTAGAAATACGGGATGTACGCATTCGTGTGGCAGGTATCGACCATGCGGAAGGCCGGGAAGAGCTTGAGCTCCTTACGGCGGTTCCAGACCTCCAGCTCATTAACGTCCCAGAGCTTTGCGATGAACTTATCGCTAAAGCCCATGAGCTTTGCGGCCTTGAGCGTTTCATCGTCGCGGGACTGCCGGAGCGTATTTTCCATGGCAACGATCTTTGCTATAGACTCAAGGAAGAAGGAGGTTATCTGCGTTATCTCATGAAGCTTTTCTATGCTCTCTCCGCGGCGCAGAAGCTCCGCCACGGCAAAAATATTGTCATCCTTAAACTGCGCGATGTAAGCCAAAAGCTCATCCGTCGTCAGCTCGTCGAACTTGGGCAGGTGGAAGTGGCATGCGCCTATCTCCAGCGAGCGAACACCCTTGAGCAGGCATTCCTCAAGCGTCGAGCCTATGCCCATCACTTCGCCCGTTGCTTTCATCTGCGTGCCCAGCAGATTGGTCGCGGAGGCAAACTTATCGAAGGGGAAGCGGGGGAGCTTGGCTATAACATAGTCAAGGCTCGGCTCAAAGGCCGCATTGGTGTTTGCAATGGCTATCTCCTCAAGCGTCATGCCCACCGCTATCTTTGCCGTAACGCGGGCTATCGGGTAGCCGGAGGCCTTGGACGCGAGCGCCGAGGAACGGGACACGCGGGGGTTGACTTCGATGAGGTAATATTCGCTGGTCTCGGGGTGCAGGGCAAACTGCACGTTGCAGCCGCCTTCTATCTTCAGCTCGCGTATAAGCGCTATCGCGGCATCCTGCAGCATCTTTTCATCCGCCTCACTGAGCGTCTGTATGGGCGCAACGACAAGCGAATCGCCGGTGTGTACGCCGACGGGGTCGATGTTTTCCATGCCGCAGATGGTGATGGCGTGATCCTGCGAGTCGCGCATTACCTCAAACTCTATCTCCTTGTAGCCCTTGACGGACTTTTCTATAAGCACCTGGTGCACGGGTGAGAGATTAAATGCGTTTACCGCGACCTCCTCCAGCTCCGCTTCGTTATACGCAAAGCCGCCGCCCGTGCCGCCGAGGGTGAAGGCCGGACGCAGCACGACGGGGTAGCCGATGCGCTTTGCTGCCGCCTTTGCCTCCTCGATGGAGTAGGTTATCTCCGACGGGATGACCGGCTGGCCTATGGACTGGCACAGCTCCTTGAACATTTCGCGATCCTCCGCGCGCTCTATAGACGCCGAGGAGGTGCCTAAAAGCTGCACGCGGCATTCCTTCAATATGCCCTTCTTTTCAAGCTGCATGGCAAGATTCAGACCCGTCTGACCGCCGATGCCCGGAACGATGGCGTCGGGGCGCTCGTAGCGGATTATCTTTGCGACGTATTCCAGAGTCAGCGGCTCCATATACACCTTGTCGGCTATGGCTGTGTCGGTCATGATGGTCGCGGGGTTTGAGTTGCACAGAACTACCTCATAGCCTTCCTCCTTGAGCGCGAGGCAGGCCTGCGTGCCGGCATAGTCAAATTCGGCAGCCTGTCCGATGACGATGGGGCCGGAGCCGATGATAAGGATTTTTTTGATGTCTGTTCTCTTTGCCATGTTTGTCTCCTTTCACACTTTCGATGAATCATACACTATCCTGCCATCACACACGGTGGCAATACATTTGCCGAACACCTTCATCCCCTCGAAGGGCGTCGCCCTTCCCTGGGATAGAAAGCGCCCGGGGTCTATCTCATAAGCCTCATTGAGGTCCCAGACGGAAAAATCCGTCCCCAAAGGTATCCCAAAGCGTTCCCGGGGATTTTGCACAAGCAGCTGCATGAGCCGCTGCATCGTTATAACTCCGGGTTTCACAAGGCTTGTATATAAAACGGGAAATGCCGTTTCGATACCGACGATGCCGAAGGCGCTTTTTTCAAGGCCGCGGCTTTTTTCCTCCGCGCTGTGCGGGGCGTGGTCAGTTGCGATCATGTCGATCGTTCCGTCGCATATGCCCTGTATAAGCGCTTCACGGTCGGCAGCATCGCGCAGGGGCGGGTTCATTTTGAATCTGCCCTCTTCGCGCAAAAAGCTGTCATCCAGCACGAGGTAGTGCGGCGCCGTCTCACAGCTTACGTTTACCCCGCGCGTCTTGGCCTTTCGGATAATGTCCACGCTCTCTTTAGTTGAAATGTGGCAGACGTGATAAGCGCAGCCCGTTTCCTCGGCAAGGCGCAGATCCCTTTCTATCTGCTTCCACTCGCTCTCGCTGCATATTCCGCGGTGTCCGTGCGCTTTGGCGTAAGCGCCGTCGTGAATATAGCCTGCGCGCAGCAGGGAATTATCCTCGCAGTGAGCCACTATAAGCTTGCCGAGCGCTTTGGCCTTTTGCATGGCAGATACCATCATTTGCTCTGCCTGAACGCCTCTGCCGTCATCGGAAAAGGCGATGGCCGCCCCTGCCATACCGTCCATGTCCGAAAGCTCCTGCCCCTTTTGGCCGCGGGTTATCGCGCCGTAGGGATATATGTGTATGCAGCTGTCCTTTTCTATGATATCAAGCTGGCGGCGCAGGCTCGGCATGTCATCGGGCACGGGGTCGAGGTTCGGCATGGTGCACACGGCCGTATAGCCTCCCGCGGCGGCGGCGCGGCTGCCGCTTGAAATGGTCTCTTTATAAGAAAAACCCGGCTCTCGGAAGTGCACATGCACATCGCAAAAACCGGGAAATACGGTATATTGATGGTTATCCGGAGAAATGGGGAAAGCAGAACCAATAACGGAGCAAACACTGCTAGAAAATTCGGCAATTCCGGCCAGATAGCTAAGATCCCACTGTTTCATATCCATAACGGTGTCCCTCCTTTTATAAGCAAAAGCGACGCTATACGAGCCGCCTCTGCAATGATATTTTACCCTTATTCATCGTTATCGTCCTTGAAATACGCCAGTATTCCCGCGTCCTCTGCCTCGACTAAGGGCAAAATCTCTGTTGCAGAGGTCGTAGATTTTTAAGTGAGAGAGTGCCCTGTCAGGCAAGGCTTTGCGATTGAGGAATGCTGACGCATTGTGATTGAGCAAAACGAAGTCTGGCGCGGCAATATCCGCTTAAAAACGATTCGTATAACGTCGCTTTTGCTTATCGCAAGAAGAGGCCTGAGCCGGTTGCTGCGGCATAGTCCTCAGAATAACCTCCGAAGATTTTACCGCAGCAGCAGGCGGCTGTCAAGTGGAAAATATGAAATGTGTCGAGCAAAGTCAGACGGCATTTCCGTTTATGGTCACAGTGCCCTCGATTATGACCTCGCCGCTGTTTTTTATGCATATTCGCGCCGCGGCAGTCTCAAGATTTATATCGCCCGCAGCGGTGACGCTGATGTCCGGCAGAGTGCCGGCGGACTCGCCCTTGCGCTTATATTCCGAAAGCCACATACTCACACCTCCAGTGTAACTATCGTGCCCGCGCTGAAGGAATCTGCCCAGCAGTGGGTGGACAAGACGCGGAACGTCCCGTTCACGCCGAGCTTCTGCGCCGTGAGCGCGACGCGGTCGCCCGGGAAGCAGGCAAATTGCTTTGTCAGCGTGAGCTTTACGAACTTCTTGTTTTTCTTAGACTCGGCTATCTGATAATCCGCCGTGTATCTCACGGCATCTGCGCCCGTCGTTTTGGGAACGGTCAGCTCCCTGTGGCTTTTGTAGCCGAGGGCGGTGAGGGCGGAGTTTTCGACGGTGTAGCTTGCGCCGGTCACGCGATTTCGTATGGTTATGTCGGATATGATGCCGTAGCGCTCGTCGCAAAGCTGCACCGCGTGCGCGTCCTTTGCCGCGTCCACCGTTATCGTACTGCCGACGCGCTCATTTAAAATAAGCGTGCCGTCCTTTGCAAAATGCGGTGTCGTGCTCCAGGCGTAGCGGCAAAAGCGCTTTACGGCGCTCCACGCGCTCTCGCCCGCCCGGACGGAAAAAGAATTCAGGCTCTGCGCAGCGCCGGACACGACGCCCGATATGCCGTAGGGCGTTATGAAATTTGCCGTCATCTGCGCGCTGCTGAGCGTTGCATATTCCTGCGCGCACAGCTCGTTATCCAAAAGCCGCGCCGCGTCCGAGCGGCCGGATATCGTCACGACCGAGCCGTTTTCGTCGATGCTGATGCTGTATTCATCCACAACTCCGCAAAACACGGTGGCCGCGTTGTGCACGGCCTTGAAGCGGCACGCGCTTTGAAGCTTGGGCAGGAACGAGGCGTAATAGATAAAGCTCACCTCGAACCAGTCGCACGGCTCGCCCATGCCGTGGCACACGTCCCACGACAAAAACTCCGGCAGGAGCGTGGACACGCCGTTTTTATCGATCAAATATCCTGTCATTTTATCACCTTATCCTTATGAGCTTTCCGTAGGCTATCGTTGCGTCGGGGTCTGTTATGGACGGGTTGAGCGCCTGAAGCGTCGCAAGAGGCACGCCCTTTGACGAAGATATCGTGCGCAGGGTCTCGTTATCGGTCACGCTGTAGTACCGCACGCGCGTAATGTCGGCAATGGGGTTTCCGTAGTCTGTGTTATCTATGGCCTCGCTGACATCCTCGAAGGTGCTGCCGAGGTATTCCCAAAATTCAAAGCTGTAGCTTATGTACTCCTCCTTCGGCTCCTGCTTTAAGCTCAGCTTTGCAAAATATGCGCGCATCGTCGGCCACACGGGGTGGACGAGCTTGCCGCCCTTATTCTCCTCAAAAAGCGCGGCAAGGCGGCGGAAGCTGTCGTAAGCGTCCGGCCCGACGAATTCGCCCTCGCCGCGGATGACCTTGTTCTGAAGCCCGAGATTCTGCACTACATAGCCGGAAAAGGGCAATTTATAGCTGTGCAGCGTGCGGCGGTATTCGACCTCGAACACACGCGGGTTATTCGGCCACACAAAGTCTCTGTATTGCATTGGTGCAAGCATGCTCATCCCTCCTAATACATTTCAAAGCCGTTATCGTATCTGCGCGCGTCGCGCCGGAAGAAATCCGACATGAATGACATGTCGCGCCGCCGCACGACGAACAGATTCGTATCGTCGAAATTCACGCCGTCATCGTTCGGCGTATAGCTTTTTACAGCGAACATTTCGCCCTCGTTATTCATCGCTTTCGACCTCCTGACGTGTAAGTGCCCGGATCTTTACGCTCTGCATGACAGAGCCATCGGACTTTTTCGTTGTTTTTATCTCCAAACAGCGGCAGCCGCCGTAGACCGTATTGCCAACAGTCAGCGTAAATTCGCCGATGCCCTCAAAGCTCACGCCGTCGCCCGTTGTCACATCGCGGCGGAGCAGGACGCCGTAGCGTCTGTCAAAGGTGAGGTAAGCGCTCGGCTCACTGTCGCCAAAGCCGAGGACGGGGTGCTCAGACCATGACTCCGTCTCCTCCGCGCTCACAACGCCGCCGAGCGGCACGCTTCCGAGATATACCTTTGCCGTTTCCGGATATGCCCTTACTATCATCATACGCTGCCCTCCCCTATGCTGTAGGATCCGAGCCTGCGCCCGCGCTTTTCGCGCACGAGACAGGCGACGGCCTTGGCCGTGCTTTTTGAGCGGAACATGCGGCTGTCGGCATCGTAGGCTGGCAGGCCGAAGTCAAACTCCGTCACCGATATGCCCTCGGCTGAATACAGTGCGCGGCGCACCTTGTCGGCAAGCTCCGTGCAGCCCTCGTCGCTTTCGCCGGGGCAGTAAATATCGAGGCTGAGCACCGTTTCGGCCTTTTCGCCGTAAAGCTCCTTCACCTCGCCGTTTTCGGTGCACACGCCGATGTAGCTGCCAAGCCCCGAGGAGTATACGCGCATTGACTTTACCGCGACTGCGACGATGCTCTCCGCGTCGCACAGCTCTGCCGCGGGGTATGCCGCCGCTGCCTTTATATTTGCATCATTAAACGCGGCGACAACGCCGTCCAATATTGCTTTAATCATCGCACGCGCCTCCCTTCAGGCGCAGGATGCACTCATTGTGCGACCTTTCGCCGAAAATATGCACAGGCTCAACGCGCAGAACGATGTAGCTTCGCTCTGCGTGCGTTACGATATCGCCCTCGCTTATATCGTCGCTTGTCATGAGCCTGTATTTTGCGCCGTTTGCTTTCCCGGGTGGCAGCGGCATTTTGTGTATCTGCCCATCGTCTGTGTCAAGGCAGGCCAAAAAGCCGCGGGCGGGGCTGTCGTTTATGGCGATGCTCTCGCCATAGCTTTGCATTATGCCCTGTGTAACACTCATCCGCGCACCCCCGTAAACTCAAAGCCGCCCGGGTCAAGATACGCCGAGAGCATGGTTTCGGCGCTTTTTCTGAGCGAGGTTGCCGACGCGCCGCCAAGCTGCACCGACATTTTGCCCGCCGTAAAGCCGCTGACGCTTCCCTTCTGCGCACGGCTAAGCTCCATATACATGCTCACGGCGAGCGTGCCCGCCGCCGTTATGAAAAGCTCTTTTATATCCTCTGACCTTACGCCTGAGCGAAGCCGTGCCTCCAGCTCTGCCGCCGCCGATGCGCACACTGCACGCAATATGCCCGCGTCGTCATCGGAAATGCGCGAGCCTAAAAGCTCCAGCGCCTTCATTTCAATATCCATATCCGTGTATGCCATATTCACACCCTCCTGAAGCGGAGACGGGCATTTGCCCGCCTCCTTATGATTTTTTATCAGACACTCAGGACCTTGGAGGCCTCGGTGTACAGCTTTGCAAAGCCGGAAATGCTGGTGATGGCCGCGCGCTCGAGCTGGCGGTCGATAAGTCTGTCGTACTCAACGGCAACGTCGCCGGAGCTGACCATCTCAAGAGCATAGCCCTTGTCAAGGCCGATGACCTTGCCCTTGGGCATTGCCGAGCAGCGGATGAGCTTAGCGCCCAGAGGATTGCCCGGCTCGCCGGTGCCCTGGAAGTTCAGACCCGACAGGGGGTTCTGGAACTCGGAGCACTTGAGGATCTTGAGCATGACGTCGGGAGCGGCGAGCATGGTGTTCATGGTGTACGGGTCAAAGCAGTTCCAGAAGTTCAGAAGCTCGGTGTAGCTCAGAGCGCCTGCGGTGCCGCCGATTGTGGCGTCGCCGATAGCGTATGCGTCGGCTGCATTCTTGTTTCCGTCGCCGTTTGTGATGACGTCGATGGCGTCCTCAAGGTGCATACGCATGATCTGATTGCCGATCTGACGCAGCATGACCGAAAACAGGTCAAGGCGCTGGAAGCGGATGGCCTCGTAGGACGCAACGAGCATTCTGCCGCGCTTTTTGAGCTTAACAAGGTGGTCGGCTGCACGCACCTCGGTCTGCGGGATAGCCGCACCCTCGCCGACGTAGCGCAGGCTCTTGTCATCCTCGCTTGCGGCAGAGTAGATGGAGCGATAGTCCATGCCGTCAAAGCGGGTGATGGTCGCGGTGATAGACGGCAGGATATTGCCCTCCTCCATGCCGGCCTTTACACTGCGGGAGACGTATTCGGGGAACAGCACGGCAGTCTCGCTTGTCGAGAAGAACTTTTCAACAACGTCGCTGCCCGCGCCCTTTACCTTAATGTCGAATCTCTTGAGCTGGCGCTGGAATGCGTCGAGGCCCTCATAGGGCGTGCCCTTGTAGTTTTCGTTGGGGTCGAGCGCCTCAAGGGTCTGCTCGAAGCTTTTGCCTCGCTCGGAATACATGCCCTTTTCGAGCTTTATCTCGTTAAAATTGTATGCCATGTGTTTTTCCTCCTTACATGATGAAGCCGACAGTCTGTGCGCTGGTGTCGACGTTTATGACAAGAAACTCCCTGCCGGAGCTTGCGGTCTTGACCTTGCCGTCGGTGTCGGCGGCGAGGGTGGCAAAGCCGACCGCGGGAGCCGTGCCGGTGTAGGCAAGCTGTACATAGCCCGAGGTCTTTACCTCGGCGAAGCTGTCGTTTGCCGCGATGCACACGCCGATGAATTTATCCCCGGCAGCGCAGGCGGCGACGGTGTCGTTTGCGCTTATCTTCACGAGCTGGCCCTTTGCCACGCCCGCACCCTTGTTGAAGGAGAGCACCTGCTCTCCGATGCCTTCAAAACTAACTTTCATTTTAAATTCTCCTTAAATGATGTATTCCTCACCGGAAAACGCGGTGACTTCGCCTCTGCCCGGAAGCTGGGTAAGGGGCGGATAAAGCTTCATTGACGCTTCCTCAAAGGCCTCTTTTAGCCTTGTAAGCTCAGGCTCTGCCATGGTCTGCACGCTTTTTTCAAGCGCGGGATACAGCGGCTCGTTGCACACAAGGCACAGCCGCAGCACCTCGCGGCGAAGCTGCTGCATGTACTTTTTGCCGAGCTCTGCCGATTTTTCGAGTTCCTCATATTCGGCCTTGTAGCCGCGGCCGGCCTCGGTCTGCACAAAGCTTTTTATTACGCCGGCACTGCGCTGGGCAGGCACGGCCACAAAGCTC
>CAZWJM010000011.1:35057-38460 GCA_964634435.1 uncultured Oscillospiraceae bacterium
CACAAAGCTTTTTATTACGCCGGCACTGCGCTGGGCAGGCACGGCCACAAAGCTCCACTCGTAGGCGTCAACAGCGCCCGTCAAAACAGCGCAGCAGCGCTCTGTGCCGTATACCCTGCCCTTTTCGTGCGCACACTGGCCCATCGGTGCGCCGCATATGCTGCATATGCTCTGCGCGACCGAGCAGCCCACGCTCGTTTCGCGCTTTATGCCGCCCTCTATCTCGGCGATGAGCTCGGCATTGGCCTCGGTGCGCAGCATGTAGGCAAAGCCCTTGAGATAGGTGTAAGCCTCGCCGCAGGAGGTCGTTTTGCCCTTTTCGGTGATAAGCTCCGTTCTGTATATCCGCGCGACCTGATTATCGCTGCGCCAGTCATGGTCGCAGATGCCTGTCGCGCCGGTGAAAAGCTCACCAAGCTCGCGGAGCGTGTCCACCGAAAATCGCTCGAAGTCGCGGTCGACCTCGTTGTCGCACAAAAGCACCTGGAAGGTGTACACCTCGTCGGCACTAAGCTGTGTCTTTGCAAAGGCGTTTATCGCCTGAAGCTCCTGCTGCGTACACTTTGAGCCCGTCGCCGAGCCCTCTTTAATGATCTTCATTGCTTTTTCCTTCTTCCCAATAGATTTTGTCTGCCTGCGCAAGATACAGCGCGGCCTTCGCCTCCTCGACCTCGTCCTGGAGGTTTATCGTGTTCCACTCAATCTCAAGGCTCGTGGCGTAGCCGTGCATGTTGAGCCACATGCGGCAGATCTTCTCGATAACAGGCGTTATCGTTCGGCGGATGGCGTTTAATTCGCTCGTCATCAGGTCTGCCTGCTGGGCGCTCATGCGCTCTGTCGTCGACCAGTTGAGGCCGAGCAGAAACGGCGGTATGCCGGTTCGGGCGATGAGCTGCTCGAGTATCTGGCGCACGGGCACCTCGCTGTCGAGTATCTGATTGTCGGCACCTATGACCTTTATGTCCACATCGCCGACCGCCACGAAGTCGCGCACCGAGCCGCTTTTGCCGCTGAGCATTGCCGCCGACCACTCCGAAGCTATCTGCTGCGCCCGCTCCTGGGCAGACAGCCTGTCTATAGCGTCGCCCTGCGGCTTATACACCACCGCAAAGCGCACATTTCCGGCCCTCTCCCAGTTGATGCCCAGCGACTGATATATCTTCAGCAGTATCCCGCACAAAAACGGCATGCTCCTGAGCATCGAAACGCCGTAGGGCGAGTCGGCCTCGGGGTTAAACGGGGTAAACAGCAGCAGATTCTGCCTCGGAAACGGCACGACGCAGCCTGTGTCGGACACGCCGCACAGCTCAAAATCCAGCGGGCTTTTGCCCTCTCGTATCTGCACATCGGCGACGTTTCCGCACAGCACGGCCTCAATGTCGCGATCCCCGCGCGTGACGATCTCGCCCACCGCACGGCCGCAGGTCACCATCGAATCGATGTATGCCGCGACAAAGCTGTCAAGCCCTGTCTGACCTCTGCCGACGTTCACCGTTTTGAGAAAGTGCGCAAGCTCGGCCTCTGCCCTTTTGTCCGCGCAGCGGGCCTCGAAGCCGCCGGTGAGCCTGACGATCTTCAAAATCGCCGCGTCCACCACCGGCACCGCCTCGCGGATCATTCGGTAGAGCCTGGTCTCGGCACTGCCAAGCGGCACATAGCTGTCGATAAGGCCGAAGGGATGCTGTGCCGCATCGCGCAGCTGCACCCTCGGCGGGGCTGACTTTTGTTTTGAAAACAGTTTCATATTCCTACCTTTCTACCCACGCAGCGCCTATGCCCTGCGTAAGTTTTGAGATGCCTGCGGCAAAATAGCGGATATCGTCCATCGCGTGGTCGTGCTGTTTCAGCGGCGCTTCGCGCCCGGCTCTGTCGTCCCAGCGATACTCGTAAAATTCGCGCAGGGTATCCTCGCAGCCGCGGCAGATGCGTATCCTGCCGCTTTTGAGGTACGAGGCCGTCAGGCGGATGCCGCTGAGGACATCGTTTTCGGCCTTTTCTGTGGGGAATCCCGCGCGGCGCAGCGCCTCGATGAACGACGCGGCCGAGGGGTCAACGATGACTCTGCGCGGAAACGCGTCCCCGCACAGAGCTTTGAGCGCGTCGACATATTCCTCATCGGTTTTTTGCATGCCCATGCTGCGCCCGTCGTAGTAATACTCCCGCAGGCGGTACCACGTTTCGCCGCTTTTGCCCCACAGGCCGAAGGAGCTGGGGTTTTTCGTGCCGTAGTCGCAGGATACGATGTACTCCGAGCACTCTGTTGGCGCGTCACACAGCATGTCCTCCGTGAAAAAGTCGTACACTCTGCCCGCCGGCAGCACCCACTGGCCGAGGATGAAGCGCCTGTAGAAATCGCCGCTGTACATGCGCTTATAGCGGTCGATTATCTTTTTCGACAGCGAAGGGTTGTCCTCGAGCGTAAAATGGATGTACAGCGCCCGCCTTTCGTCGGCTTTCTGTATCCACTCGCGGTAAAACCAGTGCTGCGGGCTCTCGGGGTTGCAGCTAAACCACAGCTTGCTGCCCGTGACAGAGCATCGCGCGCAGGCCTGCTCGACAAACGAGCGCGGCATCAGCACCACCTCGTCCAGCAGCAGCCCCGCCAGCGTCACGCCCTGGATGAGCGCACCCGAGCTCTCGTCCCGGCCGCCGAAAAGATAAAAGCGGTTTTTCCGCCCCATGTAGCCGATCTCGATAAGATTCTTCGACACCTGATCGCGCACCGAAAAGCCGATATCGCGCAAAACCGGCAGCAGCGGCTCGATCATGTTGCGCCTTATGCTGCTTCTTGCCTTGCCGCACACGGCGAAGCTCTGGCCGTCAAAGCGCCGCATCGCCCAGCACACGAAGGATATGCCCATGCACAGCGTTTTGCCCGAGCGCACCGCCCCGTCGCAGATCACTGCGTCCATTTCCCTGAACGGGGAGGCATCGCTCCACCACGACAGTGCCTTGAGTTGGGTGCGCGAAAAGAAATCAAAGGTCATCCTTCTTATCGCCCTCCAGAAGCCGCGCGGACTTGTCCAGCGCAGCGTAAAAGCCGTCGTTCGGCGCACCCTGCGCGGCGGCCGCGGCGTTGAGCTCGATAAGCTCACGGATTATCGCAAGCTTGTTTACGAATTTGAGCTCCACCTCGCCCTTTGGCCCGCGCTTGACCTCGCTTAGCAGCGACAGGTCGAGCCCCTCAAGCTTGGCAATATCCTCCGTGCCGAGATACAGCAGCTTCACGGCGTCGTTCGGCGATGACACCGCAAGCTTTTCGAGAAGCTTATCCGCATAGGCGGATCTTTTTTCGTTCATAACATTCACCTCTCACCCATACCCTGTTTTCCGCCCAAACTTGTATTTTCGCGTACAAGTAAAAAAATCTCCGCCAAAACAGCGAAGATTTGTTGTGTGTATT
>CAZWJM010000012.1:0-26850 GCA_964634435.1 uncultured Oscillospiraceae bacterium
CCTCGTGCGCGTCCTGTGCGCCGGACTTTGTTTTATACACGCGGAAGGAGCCGTGGTAATACTCCTTGCCGTAGTGGTTGATTATATAATTCTTCGCCGCCATGAGCGCCTCGTCGGAAAGGCGAAGAGAGTCGGTACGCATGTAGGTTATAAGACCCACCGTGCCGTAGCCGGCTATATCGACGCCCTCGTAAAGCTGCTGGGCGATGGACATGGTGCGGCGCGGCGTCATGCCAAGGCGACGGCTTGCCTCCTGCTGGAGGGTGGAGGTTATAAACGGAGGCGAGGGGCTGCGGTGCTTCTTGCCGCGCTTAACGGTCTTGACCTTGAACGGCTCATCCTTGGTGGCGTTTATTATCGCGTTTACCTCGGCCTCGGACTTTATCTCAAGCTTCTTATCGTCCTTGCCATAAAAGCGGGCGGTGAACTTTGCATCGCTGTCGCTTTCCAAAACCGCGTCGAGCAGCCAGTACTCCTCGCTTACAAAGCTGCGTATCTCATTTTCGCGGTCAACGACCATGCGCGTTGCAACAGACTGCACTCTGCCTGCTGACAGTCCGCGGCGTATCTTCTTCCAAAGCAGCGGCGAGAGCTTGTATCCGACCAGACGGTCAAGCAGTCGTCTTGCCTGCTGGGCATCGACAAGGTTTTTATCGATATCGCGCGGCTGATTTATGCTCTCGGTGACGACCTTTTTGGTTATCTCGTTAAAGGTCACGCGGCGTGCGGCCTCATCCGACAGCGCAAGCAGCTCTTTAAGATGCCAGGATATAGCTTCGCCCTCGCGGTCAGGGTCGGTCGCAAGGTACACGGTTTTTGCGTTTTTGCTGAGCTTTTTAAGCTCGTCGATTATCGCCTTATGATCCTTCACGGGGATGTACTTCGGCTCAAAATCATTCTCTATATCAATTCCGAGGGTGCTCTTGGGCAGATCGCGCAGGTGACCCATGGAAGCTACGACCTTGTAATCACTGCCGAGATATTTTTCAATCGTCTTTGCCTTGGCGGGCGACTCGACGATGACCAGGTTCTTTTTTGCACTGGGCATTAGGTGGTCCTCATTTCATTAATATTAATGTGAAGCGCTTGCCCGTTTCCTGACGGACATAGCCCTTGATCTGCAAAAGCGTGAGATCAGCCAGCACTTTTGCCGGGGCAAGAGCTGTACGCTCGATTATCGTATCAACATGCATTGACGTTTCATCCATGGCTCCGACTATCTTCACCTGGCTGGGACTGAGGTCGTCAAGCTGTTTCTTCAAGTCAATATAAGCCGCCTCGTCAGCCTTGTCAACAACTTTTTTCTGTGTTTTTTCGGCTTTGGGCGCATTTTTAGGCTTTTCCTGGCTCGTCGGGAGCACGCCCCTTGGCATGTCAAACTCGACGTGGCGCAGTCTGTTCGGATATGCCGAGGCAAATTCGCAAACGACCTCCCAGCCGTTTGTAACGGGCTTTGCGCCCTCCTTAATGAGCAGATTCGTGCCCTCGCAATTGGGCTGGTCTGCGTTGCCGGGCACGGCGAATATCTCCTTGCCCTGGTCGGCGGCCTCGCTCACGAAAAGCCGTGTTCCGCTTTTAAGCGGTGCTTCGATGACCGTAACGCCGAGAGAAAGGCCGCTTGTTATCCTGTTTCTTGCACGGAAGAATGAGCTGTAAGGCTTCGTGCCGGGCGCATACTCGCTTATGAGCGCGCCGCGCATGGCGACCTCTGCCGAAAACCGGCTTTTGTCCTTATCATGCGGCAGGCCGAGCACGCCTATGACCTTGCCGTCGGCAAGCAGCGCACCCTCGGCAGCGGCAGAGTCAATGCCCGCAGTGAGGCCCGATATTACCGTTGCGCCGCATTTTGCTATCTCATATCCCATGCGCATACCCATCTTGATGCCGTAGGGCGTTGCCTTGCGTGTGCCGATGACGGCTATGGCAGGCTCGGCGTCCATATCCGGGAGCTTGCCCTTTACATATATAACTGCCGGCGGCAGATGAATGTTCCTGAGCCTTTCGGGATAGGACGGCTCATCGATGGTTATAACGTCGATGCCCGAATCGTCGCACTTTTCCAATATGCGCTTTGCCGCATCAAGGTCGCGCCGCTCCAGTTCCTCCGCGCCTTCGATGTTGCGCGGTAGCAGCCGTGTTATCTCGCCCAATGGCGCAAGATACATGTTCTTCGGGCTTCCGTAGTACTTTAGCAGCGAGGTTATCGCCCTCGGGCCTATGCGCGGCGAGGTCGAAAGCCACAGCCAATAGATAACGTCTTCCATACCTTACCTCGACATTTCCCACATGATGACCGCTGCCGCGACAGCAGCGTTTAAAGACTCACTGTTCGGCTGCATGGGGATTATAAGCTCTCCCCCGCAGATGCTAAGAAGCTCCTTTGACAGTCCCCTACCCTCACTGCCGATGCACACGGCGCTTCGGTGAAGCTCAGCCGAGCGGATATCGGCGGCCTTATCGCTCAGCGCCGCGCCAAACAGCGGCAGGCACATGCGCTGTGTGTATTCATCGAGCTCATTGATCGTCATTTTAAACACCCTTTGGCGGAATATCGCGCCCATGCTCGCGCGCACGGTCTTGGGGTTATAAAGATCCGCGCATGCGCCGACCATGATGACAGCATCGATGCCGAAGGCGTTCGCGCTTCGTATCACCGTTCCGACGTTGCCAGGGTCCTGAAGATTTTCGATAACTATGGCGCGTTCAATGAGCGCATCCTCATCCCTTTTCGGTATCTGCACCGTGAACACAGGCCCCGGGCCTGCCTTGAGGGGAGACGCGTACTCAACGAGGTCTGCCGGAGCTTCATACTGCTCCGTCTCCGGCGGAAGGTCAATGCTCTGCTTGCCCTCGCGCCAAAGCACCTGCTTAATAAGAGCGCCGTATTCGATAGCCTCTTTGAGCGTTTTTTCGCCGTCGCAGATAAACTGGCCGCACTCGGCCCTGTATTCCGCACTCTGCGCCACCGAGCGCATGTGGCTTATTATTCTGTTTTTTCTCGAACTTATCTTTTCCATGAGATTTAATTTATAACACGTTATTATGATTTGTCAAACATATTACATTAATAATATATAAAGCAGCATGAAAAAACCGCGTTACGCGGTTCTTTCATCAGTATATCCATGCATTCGGCAGATAGCGGCAGCGTATTTCGGGATTGGAGCACTTGGTGACATACTCCCCGTCGTACCACATGACAGAGCTTGTGCCGCCGTCCATGTTCATCGCCTGATACACGTCATAGCCCATGAGTATCTCCGTGCAGTCGGGAAGCCCGATACCGAGCGAGCGGCCGGGCAGTCTGCCCTCGATGACGAGCATCAGAACATCGCCGTCGCGCGACTGGCCGATGGCTGTGCGCGGCTGGATGGAACGGAAAGCCGACTGCTGGTCGATAAGCGCCTCGCCGTCAATAATAAGCGCGGGCATGAACTCAACAGCGTCGCGCACATCCGATGTGACAGACGTGTCGGCATCGACGATGTACATTTTATCGTCCTGCCTGAACTCCACGCGCTTGCGGCCGTAGGCAGTGTGGGTGCCGTACTCCTCACCCTCGCACATGGAGTATCCGTCGACTATGCCGCCGTCGCCGACACCGTCGGCATCATAAAAGCCGCTGGCGTTTATGCCGATTATGCCATTGCAGCGCGGGACGAAGCTTTCGATAAATTCGCCGTACGCGCCGATATGCTCAGCAGCGCAGCAGCGCACCCTCGATGCGTCCTTGAGTATGGCCAAAACGCCCATATAGCCTGAGCCTTCGATCCTAACGAGCAGAACGCCCTCTTTTGCATTGACGGCAAGCACCTGATCGCCCTGCTTGGTTTTGATGCTCGTTCCGCTGTCGTCAAGGCCGGCCTCGTTGATGTTTATGTCCATATACGAGTCCTCGGCGTATTCCGGGTGCTTTTTGAGATATGCTTCAAAGCTTTCCTTGTCGATCTCATCAAACAGCTCATAGAAGCTGTCGTCATCCTTTTCGACTATCTCATGCTCCCACTTGCTCTCGATGCCGGTCTGCTTATCGGCCTCGGCATTTACCTTGCTCATGACTTCATCGATGACACTGTCGGGGAAAAATGCCTCGGCAAGCCACTGATGGGTCATGGTGGACATGGCAGTTTCGATATATGCGTCGCGCAGGTTTTTTATAAACGGGATATTGGTGTACACCACAAAGGCGTACAGACCCGCGAGCACGGCAAGCACAATGGCAATAATGCCGACTGTTTTCTTGGCCTTGCTCTTCTTTTTCTTCTTTTTTACCCTCACGACGCGCTCTTCGGGCGCTTCCTCGCGTGCAATATGCTTGCCCGCTGTATGTCTTTGAGATTTGGAGCTAAAAATTTTAATCTGTTGTGCCTTCTTTCTTATGCGTCATGCCGCGTTGCCGTATACCCACGCGTTGGGCAGATATCTGCTGTATATCGCGGGGTTTGAGCATTTGGTTATGTACTCTCCGTCGTACCACATAACAGAGCTTGTGCCGCCATCCATGTTCATGGCCTGATATGCGTCATACCGGCTCATTATCAGCGCGCACTCGGGCATACCTATGCCAAGCGAGCGGCCGACAAGTCTGCCTTCTATGACAAGCAGCAGGATATCGCCATCGCGCGACTGGCCGACGACCGTGCGCGGCTGGATGGAGCGGAACGCCGACTGCTCACCGATAAGGCTCACGCCGTCAACGATGAGGGCGGGTCTGAATTCGGCGGCATCGCGCGTGTCGGGGTGCGTTTCGGTGCTGGCGTCGACAATGTACAGTTTATCATCCGTTCTGAGCTCAAGCCGCTTTCGGCTGTTGTCAAAATGCTTGCCGTACTCAACGCCGCTGCACATCATAAAGCCCTTGACCTGACCGCCGGAGCCGCCTCCGTTTTTGTCGGAAAAGCCGCTGGCGTTGACGCCGAGGATGCCGTTGCAGCGCGGGACGAGCTCGCCGAGAAACTCACCGTAAAAGCCGAGCTTTTCCGCCGGACAGCAGCGCAGATCCTCCGGATTTTTGAGGATGGCCATAACGCCCTGGTAGCCCGTGCCCTTTATGCGCACGATGAGGATGCCGTTTCGCACATCCAGGGCGAGCACCTGGTCACCCTGCTTTGTGACGATGCTTGTTCCGTCGTCATCGAGACCGGCCTCGTTTATCTTTATATTCTTCCAGGTGATCTCGTTTTCCTCCGGATGAGCCTTCAGATACGCTTCAAAGCTTTCCTTATCAAGCTCGTCGAAGATATCGTATATCGTGCTGTTGCCCTTTTCCTGCTTATCCTCATCCCACTTGCTTTCGATGCCTATTTGCGCTGCGCGTTCTGCCTTTACCTTATCCATGACTTCATCGATAACGCTCTGCGGGAAGAAAGCCTCCGCAAGCCACTGATGCGTCATGGTTGACATGGCCGTTTCTATGTACGCCTCGCGCAGATTTTTTATAAACGGCACATTTGTGTACACAACGAAGGTGTACAGGCCGACAAGCACGAGCAGGATGCTGACTATGCTTATGAGTAATTTCTTTTTATCGCGCGGTTTTTTCTCCTTCTTTTCAGCCTTTTCGCCGTCGCCCTTGCACTTTGGCCTGAGCTTGTCCAAAAGCTGCGGCTTTTCGGAGTTATCGGAGTCCTGCGCGTGCTCACTGTTATGCTTTGAGCCGAATATTTTCATCAGTATATCACCTTTTAAAAGCCATCAAACAGATTTATCTGCGAGGTTTCGGGCATGTCGCCAAACGCTCCGAGGCGGCGCAGTACGTCAAGGTGGGTCGTACTGACCTTGGGGCAGGCGGCGCTCACTTCCTCGATGGATATATAGGTATGTCCGGGTTTCGCGCAGTTTTCAAGGTCCTCGGCAGCAGCTTCGCCGAGGCCGGCTATCGCGATAAACGGCGGGCGGAGCTTTCCGTCCTCGGTTATTTTGAACTTTGTTGCGCTCGATTCATAAAGGTCTATTGGCGCAAACTCAAAGCCGCGCATGTAAAACTCGTACACTGCTTCAAGAGTTGTAAGTATGCTGTCTTCGTTGGCCGTTGCGTCCTCTTTCTTGCGCAGGTCAAGTATCCTGCGGCGCACGTCCTCAAGCCCCGTTGTCATCATTTCGGCATCGAAGCTGTTTTTCTGACTGCGGCGATAGAAATACGCGCTGTAAAACGCAAGCGGCTCATGCACCTTGAACCACGCAATGCGGAACGCCATCATGACATACGCAACAGCGTGAGCCTTCGGGAAGAGGTAGGCTATCTTGCGGCAGGATTCAATGTACCACTCGGGCACGTCGAGCGCGCGCATCTGCGCCTCCGCGTCGCCGGGGAACTCGCCACTTTTCTTGACCTTGCCCTTACGCACGGCCTCCATTGTCTTGAACGCCAGTGAGGGCTCCATGCCCTTTTGGATAAGGTAGAGCATGATATCATCACGGCAGCCGACGGTCTCGTTAACAGTTGCGATGCCGTTAACGATGAGGTCGCGGATATTGCCGGCCCAGACGTCCGTGCCGTGGGAAAAGCCCGAAAGACGCACAAGCGTGTCAAACTGCGTCGGCTGTGTATCAACAAGCATCTGGCGCGTAAAGCCCGTGCCGAATTCGGGAATGCCAATGCTGCCGGTCTTGCCGATTATCTCATCATCGTCCGGCAGGCCGAGAACTGTGGGCGTTGTGAATATCTTCATCGTCTCGGGATCTGACAGGAGTATCTTCTGTGCGTCAACGCCTGTTGCGTCCTCGAGCATACGGATCATAGTCGGGTCATCGTGGCCGAGCTCGTCAAGCTTTAGGAGGTTTGACTCCATGCAGTGATATTCAAAATGCGTCGTAATTATGCCGCTCTTGGGGTCGTCCGCCGGATGCTGCACGGGGCAGAAATCCGTAACGTCCATATCCTGCGGTATGACGACAAGGCCGCCGGGGTGCTGGCCCGTTGTGCGCTTTACGCCGACAAGACCCTTTGCAAGGCGATTTTCCTCGACCTTCGTGACCTTGATATCGCGCTCGGACAGATAGTTTTTAACATAGCCATAGGCTGTTTTCTCCGCAAGAGTTCCGATGGTTCCCGCGCGGAAAACATGGTCAGAGCCGAAAAGCTCTTCGGTGTATTTATGTGCCTGCGCCTGATACTCGCCGGAGAAGTTAAGGTCAATATCGGGTGTCTTTTCGTTTCCCGGGAAGCCCAGGAAGGTCTCAAACGGGATATCGAAGCCGTCCTGCCGCATAAGAGTGCCGCACTCGGGACATTCCTTCGGGGGCATGTCCGCGCCGCAGCCGTAGGAGCCGTCGGTTACAAACTCCGAGTGCTTGCAGCGGGGGCAGACATAGTGCGGCGGCAGAGAGTTGACCTCCGTTATGCCGGACATGTACGCAACTATCGACGAGCCGACAGAGCCACGCGAGCCGACGAGGTAGCCGTGCTCAAGCGAATTCTGCACGAGCTTTTGCGCAGACATGTAGATAACGTCATAGTTATGGTCAAGTATCGTGTTAAGCTCCGTATCGACGCGCGACTTGACAAGCTCGGGCGGCTCATCGCCGTATATCTCGTGCATTTTGCCGTATACAAGCTCTTTCAGGTCACGCGCTGAGTTTTCTATTTTCGGCGGATACAGATCCTTGGGCAGAAGCTCTATCTCGTCGACCATATCGGCTATCGCGCGGGGATTTTCTATGACCACCTTGCGAGCCATCTCATCGCCAAGGTATGCAAACTCCTCGAGCATCTCATCGGTCGTGCGGAAGTATATCGGGCAACCGCGGTCGGCATCGGAAAACTTCTTTGCCGCCTGGAGTATCTTGCGGTACTGCTCGTCCTCGGGATCGAGAAAATGCACGTCGGAAGCCGCGATAACGGGCTTATTGAGCTGACGGCCTATCTCGATTATCCTGCGGTTATAATCCTGCAGGACAGTTATATCGCTGACAACGCCGTTATCGACAAGGAAGCCGTTGTTGCCAAGCGGCTGGATCTCAAGATAATCGTAAAACGAGGCTATGCGCCGCAGCTCGGCATCACTTGCGCCGTGCATGACAGCGCCGTACAATTCGCCCATTCCGCAGGCAGAGCCTATGAGCAGTCCCTCGCGGTGCTCAAGAACAAGGCTCTTGGGCATGGTGGGCGTTTTATAAAAGTGCTTTAAGTACGACTGCGATACAAGCTCGTACAGGTTTTTAAGGCCTGTTTTGTTCTTTACGAGGATTATCATATGCCGCGACTTTGCATGGTCTGCCGGCTTTATGCGCGCAAAAACGCGCTGGATATCGTTAACTGTCTTCGCGCCCTCTTTTTCGAGCATGGGCAGGAATCGACCCATAATGCGCGCAACGACAAGGGCATCGTCCGACGCGCGGTGGTGGTTAAACTCCGGCAGGCTCAGGCGGTTTGAGACAATATCGAGCTTATGGCGCTTAAGGTCGGGCAAAAGCGCATGGGAAAGCGAAAGCGTGTCAAGATACACAGGCTCAAACTCAATGCCGCATCTTGCGGCGGCCGAGGACATGAAGCCCGTGTCAAAATCCGCGTTATGCGCAACGATGGGTCTGTCGCCGACAAATTCGAGGAACATTTTCATCGCCTCGCCCTCGCTCGGCGCGCCGAAAACGTCGCGGTCTGTTATGCCGGTAAGCTGGGTTATCTCCGCCGGGATGTGCATGCCCGGGTCAACGAAGGTGTTAAACGAGCTTTTTATCTTGCCGCCCGCGAATATGACAGCGCCGATCTCCGTCATGCGGTCAGAGCCGGCGTTAAGACCCGTCGTCTCGATGTCGAAGGCGACCATTTCGTCGTTCATATCCCTGTCACTGTCGCCGTGGACGGCAAGGCTTGCGTCGACGTCGTTGACGAGATAGCCCTCACAGCCGTAGATTATCTTGACGCCGTGCTTTTTTCCGGCCTTCCACATGTCGGGGAAAGCCTGAAGCACGCCGTGGTCGGTGACAGCGATGGCGGGATGCCCCCAGTATGCTGCACGCTTTACGATGGCGGCGGGGTCTGTGAGCGCATCGAGGGCGGAAAAGCGCGTATGCACATGCAGCTCAACGCGTTTTGTTTCCGCATTATCGGGGCGAATGTACTTTTTGCCGACGACTATATCGCGCGGCTCGAGCACTATATCCTCCTCATAGCGGCTGAAGGTTATAAAGCCGTTTACGATAAGGTGGTCACCGACATTTATCTTATTGATTATCGACTGGTCATCCTCGGATTTGAGGAATTTTACGACTCTTATAGAGCCTGTGAGGTCTGTTATATCAAAGCAGAGCATTGCCCCGTCACGCTTTTTGAGCTTCCTGCTCGTGACCTCGAACACGTCGCCCTCGATGGCTACGCGGCCGGAGTCCTGATTAAGCTCGCCCATGGGCGTGGGGGATTTTTTGATGCCGTGCCCCAAAAGCACCTTGCCGCCCGACGGAGCGGGGGCAGACTGCCCACTGGGTGCAGCCGAAGCTTTCACCGTTTCCGGATTGTCGGCAATTATGCTGACCTTTAGGCCATAGTCTGCCCTAAGGCAGGTGCAGAGCGTATCAAGCTCAGCCGGTGCGGGCAGGCGCGCAAAATGGGCGCGTATGCTCATCACCCCGGCCTCAAGGCTTATCTCCACATCTGTCACATATGCTTTTTCAAGTCCCCCGCAGCTTGTTTTTACGCTCTGTGCGCCGGGGAATATTTCAAGAAATGATGTATGTTCGCTCAATTTAAACGTCCTTTTCGATAAGGTCAATAAGTGCGTCGCACAAATTTTCGTACGGATATGTCCCCAAAACCTCGCCGTGCTTAAACAGCAGGCCGCAGTCCTTGCCGCCGGCTATGCCGTAGTCGGCCTCCCTCGCCTCACCCGGGCCGTTTACAACGCAGCCCATGACGGCGACGGTTATGTCGCGCTCAATGCCGGATATGCGCTTTTCGACTGTGGATGCAAGGGATATGAGGTCAATGTTCGTTCTGCCGCATGTCGGGCAGGAGACCATTCTGATACCGCGGCGAATTCCCGCGGCCTTGAGTATGGCTATGCCGGCCTTGACCTCCTCGACGGGGTCTGCCGTGAGCGAAACGCGAATGGTGTCGCCAATGCCTTCGCACAAAAGCGTTCCTATGCCGACGGCGGAGCTTATCGTTCCGTTCCATGCCGTGCCCGTTTCGGTCACGCCGACGTGCAGGGGGTAATTAAGCTCCTGCGACGCGAGCCTGTAGGCCGCAACAGTCAGCGGAACGGAGGACGACTTCATGGATATGCATATATCGCCAAAGTCATATTTATTCAAAAGCGCAATATGCTTTTTCGCGCTCTCCAGCATTGCCTCGGGACAGGGGTGGCCGTACTTTTCAAGCAGGCTTTTTTCCAAACTTCCGCCGTTAACACCAATGCGGATGGGGATGCTCCGTGCGCGGCAGGCCTCGGCCACCTTGCGCACGTTTTCCTCGCTTCCGATGTTGCCGGGGTTGATGCGGATCTTATCTATCCCCCGCTCGGCAACTGCAAGCGCAAGGCGATAGTCAAAGTGTATATCCGCAACAAGCGGCATATCCGTCTGACTTTTTATCTCCGGTATCGCCTCGGCCGCTGCCATATCGGGTATGGCAAGGCGCACGATCTCGCACCCTGCGGCGCGAAGTCGCTTTATCTGCTCGACCGTTGCCGGAACATCGTGCGTTTTTGTATTGCACATCGACTGCACCGACACCGGCGCACACGCGCCGATATCGACACCGCCGACGGTTATTTTCTTCGTATTTTTTCTCTCAAACATGTTATTTACCCCGTAATGAGCCGCGCAATATCGTTATACATTATAAATGCCATAAGGATAAGCAGCAGCGCCATGCCGGCGGCATGGATATAGCTTTCGTATTTCGGGTCGAGCTTGCGGCGGGTTATCGCCTCAATGACGACCGTGACTATCATAAGGAACACTCTGCCGCCGTCAAGTGCCGGAATGGGCAGCATGTTCATTATTGCAAGGTTTATTGCGATAAACGCCGAAAAATACAGCATACTGTATGCCGCGTCAGCCGCGCTTTCGGCCGACGAGCCGACGTCGTTCATCATGTCGACTATGCCGACAGGCCCCGCCATATCGTCAACGCCGACAGCGCCGTGGATAAGGTCGCCGAGTCCAAGCCACACAAGGCGTGAAAACTCCTTGGCCGTGTTCCAGGTATACTCAAGCTTTGTGCCGAACGAGGCCATGTCCATGCCCCACACAAAGCCGTATTTAAGGCCGTCCTCGCTCTGCACCGTCGGCACGAGCTTCATATCGTCAAAGCGAACCTTCTCACCGTCGCGGAGCATGACGATATCGTAAACGCCGCTGCCGCGCTCAAGGAACATGGAGACATCGCTTATGAGGTATATCCTGTGCCCGTCGATGCTGTAGAACTTATCGCCCTCGTGGAAGGCATCGGCGCTGTTATACTCGCAGCCGTCAAGAAAGCTGTCGATAACAGGGGCTCTGAACGCCTCTGCGCCGGAGTACATGAGAACAATCAGTATAACGCCGAGGATGAAGTTCATTGCAGAGCCCGCGCAGAGGATGAGAAAGCGCTTTAAAAAGCTCTGATTTGGGAATGCACGCGCATCCTCCGACTCCTCATCCTCGCCCATTGCGCAGAAGCCGCCTATCGGCAATATGCGCAGAGAATACTGCGTTTCGCCCTTTTGTCTTTTGAATATAGCCGGGCCCATGCCTATCGAAAACTCATCCACGCGGACATTGCAGGCCTTCGCCGTTGCAAAGTGGCCAAACTCGTGGATAGCGATAAGCAGGCCGAACATGAGTATCGCTATAATAACATACATTAGGAAAAATGCTCCCTGACAAAGACTCTGGCCTGCTCGTCTGCGGCCAGCACAGCCTCAAGGTCGGGCTGCTGTACTATTTCTATGCTCTGCACAGCCTGCAAAGCACAGTCATAAATCTGATTGTAGCCAAGGCGGTGGTTTAAAAACATCGCAACGGCCACTTCGTTTGCCGCGCTCATGATGCAGGGCGCTGTGCCGCCTATGCGGGCGCAGTCCATTGCAAGCTTTAAGCACGGGGTTTTTTCATAATCAGGCGCCTCGAAGGTCATGTCCTTCATGGTGTAAAAGTCAAGACGGTCAAAGGGTGAATCGACCCTGTCAGGATACGTCATGGCAAGCTGGATGGGAAGCCCCATATCCGGCACGCCAAGCTGGGCAATGACCGTTCCGTCCACAAGCTCGACCATGGAATGGATGATGCTCTGCGGGTGGACAACGACCTGGATATCGTCCGGCGTGACACCAAACAGGTGCATGGCCTCAATAAATTCAAGGCCCTTGTTCATCATCGTTGCCGAATCGACCGATATCTTCGCGCCCATGCTCCAGTTCGGGTGCTTTACCGCCTGCTCGGGCGTTACATTCTCAAGCTCTGCGCGGCTTTTTCCCCTGAACGGGCCGCCGCTTCCCGTGAGCAGTATCTTTTTAAGCTCACCCTTTTTCCTGCCCATGAGACACTGGAAGATAGCCGAGTGCTCGGAATCGACGGGGACTATCTCCGCCCCTTCCCTTGCCGCTGCGGGCATGACGATCTCGCCCGCGCACACGAGCGTTTCCTTATTTGCAAGCGCAATGCGCTTTTTTGCCTTTATCGCCGCAAGCGTCGGGCGCAGTCCGACAGAGCCGGACACGGCAGTCACAACGCAGTCGTCTTCATTGAGCGTTGCAGCCTCTATAAGCCCCTCCATGCCGCTTCCGACGCGGATATCCGTATCGGCAAGCTTTATTTTGAGGTCATTTGCCGCAGTCTCGTCGTATATGGCGACAAACTTGGGCTTTAGCTGCCTTGCCTGCTGCTCAACAAGGTCTATCTTCCTGTTTGCCGTGAGCGCAACGACGGGCACACCGAGGTGGCATGCCGCGTTTATGCTCTGCCGGCCGATAGAGCCCGTTGAGCCGAGGATGGAAACTGCTTTTATCATGGCTTAACTCCTCCGAATCGGCGGTCGCGGCGGTTAAACTCCGCTATCGCCTTGTCAAGCTCCGCCGGGGTAAAGTCCGGCCAAAGCGTGTCGGTATAATAAAACTCGGAATACGCGCACTGCCACAAAAGGAAGTTTGACAGTCGGTACTCCCCGCCCGGACGGATAAGAAGCTCGGGGTCGGGTATTCCGGCAGAATACAGGTAGCTGGAAAAGCTCTCCTCCGTGAGCTCCTTCGCCTCGCCCCTGGCATACGCCTCGGCATAGGCCTGCGCTGCACGGACTATCTCCGCCCTGCCGCCGTAGTTAATGCATATATTGGCCTGGAAGCCCTCGATATCCTGCGATATCTCATCCGTTTCGCGGATAAGCTCCTGAAGCTCGGGAGACAGGCGCGAGACATCGCCGAACACCTTCATGCGGATGTTCTTCTTGCGCATATCGCGTATCGCCTCGTGCAGATACTTATCCAAAAGCTTCATTACTCCGCCGACCTCATCCTCGGGGCGCTTCCAGTTTTCCGTTGAAAACGCATACACCGTGAGGTATTCAACGCCTATCTCCTTGCAGTAGGTGGCGATATTTCTGAACGTCTCCGAGCCTGCAAGATGGCCGGCATTGCGCGGCATGAGGCGCTTTTTTGCCCAGCGGCCATTGCCGTCGAGTATTATGGCAATATGGCGGGGAAGGCATTTTGCCTGCTCCCCCGCCGCATTGATGGTCTTATTCTCGTCCATATCAGATCTCGAAAAGTTCCTTTTCCTTGGCCGCTGCTATTGCCTCGACCTCCTTGACATAGTCATCGGTAAGCTTCTGAACGTCCTTTTCGATGTCCTTATAATCGTCCTCGGTTATCTCGGACGCCTTCTGCTGCTTTTTAAACTTATCGATAGCGTCACGGCGGATATTGCGCACCGCGACCTTCGACTCCTCGCCGTACTTCTTGACCTGCTTTGCAAGCTCCTTACGGCGCTCCTCAGTAAGCTGCGGGAAGACGAGGCGGATGACTCTGCCGTCGTTCTGGGGATTGATGCCGAGGTCGGATGCGAGAATAGCCTTCTCGATACCCTTGAGAACGGATGCGTCCCAGGGCTGGATCATCAGCGAGCGGGGATCGGGCACGGAGATGGATGCTACCTGCTGGATGGGTGTGGGCACGCCGTAATAGTCAACGGTGATCTGGTCAAGCACTGCGGCGTTTGCTCTGCCCGCACGGACGGATGCGAGCTGGGTCTTGAGGACCTCGGTGGTCTTCTTCATTTTGCTTTCGATTTCGGGATATTTAGACATGGTTTTTCCTCCTGAAATATATGTTATCGTAATTTAATCAGCTAACTGTTGTTCCGAGCTTTTCGCCGCGCAGGACGCGCACGATGTTCTCAGGCTCGGCAAGGGCAAATACTATGACGGGGATGGAGTTATCCATAGCAAGGCTGGTTGCCGTGCTGTCCATAACGGCAAGGTGCTGGGCGAGCACTTCATCATAGCTTATGCTGTCATACCTGACGGCATCCTTGCAGACCTTGGGGTCAGCAGAATACACGCCGTCAATGTTCTTTGCAAGCAGTATCGCGTCAGCACCAATTTCCGCTGCGCGGAGCACTGCCGCCGTATCGGTCGAGAAAAACGGGCTTCCCGTTCCGCAGCCGAACATGACGACCTTTCCGGCTTCAAGATACTCGATGGCCTTATCGGTGCTGTATCTTTCACCGACGCCCTGGATATCCACAGCCGTCATGACCTTGGCATCGACGCCGCACTGACGCAGAACATCGGCAAAGGCAAGGCAGTTCATAGCCGTTGCCAGCATACCCATACGGTCAGCCGAGACGCGCTCTACATGGCCTGCGCCGTCCTTAACGCCGCGCCAGAAGTTGCCGCCGCCGACAACTATGCCGACCTCAACGCCCATTTTGACGCAGGCGTCGATCGTTTTGCCGACCTGTGCGATGAAGTCAAAATCAAAGCCGGTCTTCTTCTCACCGGCGAGAGCCTCGCCGCTGATCTTTATAAGTATTCTCTTATAAACGGGATCTGTCATGAGCAATCTCCTTTAATTAAATATCAAGTATACCCAAAATGACTATGCCCGCAACCACTATGAGGATAGAGCCATAGTGCCTGACAGACAGCTTTTCCTTCAAGAATATGCGGCTCCACAGGACGGAAGCAACGCAGTAGGACGAAATGATAGGCGCTGCAAGGGCTGCATGTGCAGTGTCGGCAAGGGCATAGATATATGCAAACTGGCCGGCAGTTTCAAATATAGCACCGGTGTACTTGGGTGCCTCGCGCTTGGGGATAAGGCGCTGCTTTTTTATGCCGAGGACATATATTGCGCAGATGATGCCGACAAACAGGAAGGTGAGCTCATATGCGACGTTTGCCGAATCCTCATTGAGCGTTTCGAGCACGCGGCTGTCGGCAAAAGTGCCCAAAGCATCGAGCAGGCAGTAGATTATCGGCAGGGCGATAGCTATCCAGCTTTTTGCGTACTGGTGGTTGCATTCTTCCTGGCGGGCCTTTCTGAGCTCCTCATCCTCCCTGGCCTCCGTAAAGCCGAGGGCGATGACGCCGATGCAGACAAGGGCGACGGCCACGAGAGCCATCGGGGGCAGCTCGCCTATGCCCTGGGTCGCGAAAATGAGTATGGCAACGATCGCGCCGGAGGAGTTGCAGATGGGAGAGGATATCGAAAGCTCGATATATCTCAGTCCCAAATAGCCGATAGCCATCGAAACTATGTAAAGCATCGAAACGGGCAGATACTGCAAAATGACGCCCGCGTTAATTTCAACGCCGCCTACAAAGACCTCATACGCCGCGTGCAGACCCATGACCACGCCGACTGCCATGACCATTTTCAGATGACTGTATTTATCATCGGAATCCTGACAGCCGATCTTGGAGAAAAGATCAGAACCGGACCAGCACAAAAGCGCGATAATCGCGAACCAGAACCACATAAAAATAACCTTTCTGTAAACTCACAAATTTAACTAAGGTATTTTACCACATCCAAATCGATTTGACAATTAACAAATGACAAATTATGCGCCGCCCCGGGCCTATAATTTCATCATGGACGTTATTTACATAGACCGCCTGTTCGCTTTGAACCTATTGCTCGACTATCTGCTTGCGCTGTGCACGGCGCGGATATGCGGCGTAAGGCTCAGGCGGTGGAGGTATCTCGGTGCGGCGGCGCTGGGCGCAGTGTATGCCGCGGCAAGCGTTTTCCCCGCCCTCGGCTTTCTTACCTCGGCGCCGGTAAAGCTCATATTCGGGCTTTTAATGGCGCTTATCGCCTACGGCGGCGAGGAAAAATGGCTGCGCTGCGCGCTTGCGTTTTTCGCGGTGTCGGCTCTGTTTGGCGGGGCTGTGTGGGCAATATCGGCGCAAAGCGGCGGCATGGTGGGAAGCGCTGCAATTATCCCCGTTTCCATGCCAGTGCTTGTGCTGGCGTTTGCCGTAATTTACGCAGTGCTCAGCACTGTCTTTCGCCGGAGCATGAAAAATGCGGACACAGCCGTAAGCTCGGTGCAGCTTACTTTTGGCGGCAGGAGCATTGAGCTTCGGTGCCTGCACGACAGCGGCAATGCTCTTTTTGACCCCATGCTCGGCGACAGGGTGCTCATCGCCTCGTCTGATACGCTCTCTCCCCTGTTTGGCGAAAAATTAAGCGGCGACTGCATGGAGCTTATCTCCTCGCCCGAGCTTTCGGGCAGGGCACGGCTTATTCCGTACAGCGCTGTAGGCACGGCGTCGGGGATGCTGGCTGCGTTCCGGCCGGACGAGATACGCCTCGATGGTAAAGCACAGGGCGATATCATCGTCGCCATATCCCCCACCCCCGTCGGCGGCGACGGCTTTGATGCGATACTATGAAAGGAGACTTAAATGAACATACTAAGCATCGTAAAGCAATGGCTCAGCAAGCATTTTCTGAACCAAAGCGGCGTTTTTTACATAGGCGGGAGCGACGTTCTGCCGCCGCCGCTTGAGAAATGCGAGGAGGAAGATGCGATAATCGCGATGGAGCAGGGCGACGAGGAGGCACGAAAGAAGCTCACAGAGCACAATCTGCGCCTTGTTGTGTACATATCCCGCCGATTTGAAAACACGGGCGTCAACCTCGAAGACCTAATTTCGATAGGAACGATAGGGCTTATAAAGGCCGTGAACACTTTCCGGCGCGACAAGAACATTAAGCTTGCGACCTACGCCTCGCGCTGCATCGAAAATGAGATACTCATGTATCTGCGCAAGATCGGGAATCAGCGCAGCGAGGTGAGCTTTGACGAGCCGCTCAACACCGACTGGGACGGCAATGAGCTGCTGCTGTCGGACGTTTTGGGCACCGATGACGACGAGGTGTGCCGCCCGCTGGAGGATGACGCGGACAGGCAGATGCTGCGCAACGCCGTAAACTCGCTTGCTGAGCGCGAAAGGAGCATAATAACCCTGCGCTTTGGGCTTGGCGGCGGCGCGGAATACACACAAAAGCAGGTGGCCGACATGATGGGCATATCACAAAGCTACATTAGCCGCCTTGAAAAGCGCATAATTTCGCGCCTGAGGCGTGAGATTATCCGTCAGCTCCAGTGAATGCGGCGCGGGGCAAACAGCTTGCTGTTTTGTAAAGCAAAAGCAACACAAAAAATTTTTTCGTTCTATTTAAACACATTTTGTTGACAAATTGTAACCGGCGGTGTACATTATTCTTGTAAAAATAAAGCTGTGGCACATAGCTGATTTTAACGCAAAATAATAAAGGAGAAACAACATGAAAAAGTCAACCAAGCTTATCAGCATGCTTCTCGCTGTAATGATGATCGCGGCACTTCTGCCGGCAGCAGCCCTGGCTGACGACGTTGCTTCCGAGGGCCTCGACGCAGGCGCAATAATCGAAGGCATCGCCGGCAGCATTACCGGCGGCACCGACGGCAGTGACATCATCGGCAGCATCACCGGCGGCAGCACCGGCGACATCATTGGCAGCATCACCGGCGGCACCGAAGGCGGCGACATCATCGGCAGCATCACCGGTGGCAGCACCGGCGACGGTCTCGGCGGCGTTATCGACTCCATAAACGGCATCCAGATCCCGACCTACATGGTATACTGCTCCCTGGCTGGCAAGCTGCCCGCAAGCGGCGCTGTTATCACCCTGACCAACAACCTCAACGGTGAGGCAAATGCTTACACCGCAAACATGGTCGGCCTTGCTCTTATCCCCAAGAGCCTCGTTGGCGTTTACACCGTTTCCGCAACCTGCGACGGTCCCATCACCGGCCTGACCTACAAGGCTCCCGCAGGTCTCACCTGGACCATCAACTCAAAGCTGGACGTTGATAAGATCGTTCTTTACCCCGTCCTGAATGTCGGCCTTAACTACACCGACCACTTTGCATACATGATCGGCTATCCCAACGGCAATGTTCAGCCCACCGGCAACATCACCCGTGCAGAGGTCGCAACCATCATCTATCGTCTGATGACCGACGACTCCCGCGCGAAGTTTGCAAGCACCACCAGCGGTCTTTCCGATGTTAAGGCCGGCGACTGGTACAATGAAGAGGTCTGCACCCTCGTCAAGGCCGGCGTCATCACCGGTTACCCCGATGGCAGCTTCAAGCCCAACCAGAACGTTACCCGTGCTGAGTTCTCCGCAATGATCGGCAAGCTCTTCTCCGTTGAGTATGTCGGCAGCGACATCTTCGGTGACACCAACAGCAGCTGGGCAGAGAGCTACATCAACCTCCTGGCAAAGCTCGGCATCATCAAGGGCGACAATGTCGGCAATGCAAATCCCGACGATCTGCTGACCCGCGCAGAGGCTGCAGCAATGTGCAACCGTCTCCTCGGCCGTATCTGCACCACCGACAGCGTTAACAGCGTCACCGGTGTCAAGGATTGGCCCGACAACGCATCCAGCCAGTGGTACTACTACGACATGCTCGAGGCAACCAACTCCCACGACTACACCTGGACCTTCGATGCAAAGAACGTCGTAACGGGCGAGTTCAGCATCACCGAGCAGTGGACTGAGATCCGCACCGACGCTCCTGTTTGGGGCTGAGTCCAATAACTCTAAAATAAAAAATCCCGCCTAACGGCGGGATTTTTTTAGTGTCTTATTCTGCTTCAAGCTCCCGATACATTGCGGGAGCTTCTTCTTTTTTAACGGTCTCGCTTACGGACAGCACCTCTACCCTGAGCTTGCGCTGGCCGAAGGCAACTTCGATAACGTCGCCTATCTTGACCTGATAGCTTGCCTTGACCTGGCGGCCGTTTACGCTCACGCGCTCGGCATCGCAGGCATCGTTGGCGACACTTCTGCGCTTAATAAGGCGCGACACCTTAAGATATTTATCAAGTCTCATTTTTCAACATCCTTAGCAAAATTCCCGCAATACAAGCGTATCGCGGGAATTAATTATTGAACCGAAATTACTTTGCAACTGCGTCCTTGAGTGCCTTGCCGGCCTTGAAGAAAGGAACCTTGCTTGCAGGGATCTCGATCTCTTCGCGGGTCTTGGGGTTACGGCCGATGCGAACGCCGCGCTCCTTAACGTCAAAAACGCCGAAACCGACCATCTGGACCTTCTCGCCGGATACCAGAGTCTCAACGATGGTATCAAATGCGGCGTTGACAGCCTTCTCGGAATCCTTCTTGGAAAGGCCTGCTTTTTCTGCTACAGCAGCGATGAGTTCTGCCTTATTCATGTGTAATCCTCCTAATTTGTGCGGCTAAACCGCCATTTCTATATAGCCCGCTGCGCCCGGTGCACAGTGCGGGTTATTCACTTGTCATGGCACTGAAAAACAGCGCGGATTAAAATTTACCACAAAGTCCTGCATTTATCAAGACTTTTTTCAGAAAAAATCAAGAAATTTCAGGCTTTATGCCATATGCAGCAGCTTTGCTATCTTTTCGCCCTTGGGTATGAGCTTCATATCCTCGGTTGTTATGACGCGCAGCTTTATGACAGCGACGGCGTAAACGATGACCGCAGCACCTATTGCCGCGCACATGCTGAGCGCCATGAGAAGCCTGCCATCGTCCAAAACGAGCATCGCTCCGTAATACACGCCCAGTGCCACAACGCCCATCACAAGGCTGGGCACAGCCGGACGCAGGAATATATTCTTCATGCTCAGGCCCTTGCTGAAGCTGCGGTTAATGAAGATGAGGTTTAAGGTGCTCATGGTAACATAGCACACGACTGTGCCGATCGCAGCGCCGTAGATGTTTATTGAGGGTATAGCAACGATAAACCAGTTTACGCAGATCTTCGCAAGGCCGCCTGCTACAATGGATATGAGCGTGAGCTTTTCCTTGCCGGTGGCCTGAAGGATAGCGGTGCTTATGAGCGAGAAGCATACGAAGATGGATGCAACGCCAAGCAGGCACAGAAGCAGCGGACCGGACTCATGCGCGCCGGGGTAAATGACCTTCATGATAGGCTCGCACAGCACGGCAAGGCCGACGCCCATGGGCAGGGCGATAGCCATCGATATACGCAGCGAGTCCTCGGATATCTTCGCCGCCTCTCCCCTTGCGTCCATTACGAGCTTTGCGGAAATGGCGGGAACGATGGATATCGTAAGCGGCGTTATGAATGCGGCGGGCAGATTGAACAGGGTCTGCGCCTTGCCGTAAACGCCGTAGAGGGTCTTTGCGTGGAAATAGCTGAAGCCGACAGCGTCCTGAAGCCGCGTCATGCAAAGGCCGGCATCGATGAGGTTAATAAGCGCAAGCGCAACGGAGCCCAGTGCAATGGGTATACCGATGCTCAGAAGCTTTTTGAATATCGTCCCCGCGCTTTCGGGAACGTCGGGCTCTGCTACGGTGTCAAAGCGGTAGTTGCGCGTTTTGTATATGAGAATATACAAAAGCGCTGCAAGCGAGCCGACCGTTACGCCGAAGATAGCGCCGGCAACGGCAACAGGCTGATCGTAGCCCGCCTTTATGAAGTACGCAGCAAGGGCAAGACCTGCCGCGACCTTGGCAAGCACCTCGAGGATCTGGCTTATCGTCGTCGGGGTCATGTTCTCATAGCCCTGAGTGAGGCCGCGATAGGTCGAGGTTATGCAGCACAGCAAAACTGCCGGTGCAAGTGCCTGGATGCTCAGGGCGGTATCGGGACTGTGGATAAGCGTATTTGCAAGCCAGTCGGGGAAAACGAACATCACCGTCGAGCACACAGCGCCGAGGGTAAAAAACGTCCACCACGCAACGTGATACGTCCTGCGCGCCTGCATCTGCCTGCCCTGCGTCTGCGCTGCGCTTATCATGCGTGAGAGCGCAACGGGAAAGCCTGCCGTTGCAAGGGTGAGGAACATACTGTACACATAATACGCCTGCAAAAACAGGCCATAGCCATCGTCGCCGAGCATATTGCCAAGCGGGATCTTGTACAGTGCGCCGAGGATCTTCATTATTATAACACCGGCGGTCATAATTGCCGCACCGTGAAGATAGTTCTGCTCTTTTGCTTTTGCCACCCAAAAGCCTCCATTCTTAATTCGTCAGCTTATGAACTATATACTATACGCGAAAATAAATCAAGGAAAAAGTGCGTTTTCCCTTGATTATTAATGAAAAATTCTTATTTCCTGCCCGAGGGCATGAACTTGAGGACCGCCACCTGCTCGGGCGTGTCGCGGTCGATGGTGATGGTGTCTGTCTCATAAAAATGCACTATCGGCAGGGGCATGTACTGGTCTGTGAATGCCGTTACGCGCTCCATGCGGCGGCTGCCGCAGCCATCGTGCGCATAGTGCATGGGCATGACGACCCTTGCTCCAAGCTCATCGGCAAGGGGCTTTGTTTTATCGCTGGGCATTGCACGAAAGCCGCCGGCGTTTATCATAAGCACGTCCGCGCCGTATAGCTCGGCCTTCTCGTTATCGGTAAGGAAGCTTCCGAGGTCGCCCATGTGAACTATCTTAAATCCGTCCCAGTGCAGGATATGTATCTTGTTATCGCCGCGGAGACTGCCATAGCTCGTGTCATGATATGTATCTATGACGCTCACCTCGTACGGGCAGGGACGGGATGTTCCCGAAAGGCGCACGCCCTCCCTGTAGCTGTGTCCCCTGTGCTCATGGCTGCACAGCACAGCGTCGGCCTCGGTCGACAAGACGGGGTAGCGCGCATTGGTAAGGTCATAGGGGTCAATAACCACACTGTAGCCCTCGTGGGAAATTTTAAAGCATGAATGGCCAAGCCAGCTTATCTGCATAGTTTATAACCTCAGGTCTCATAGTCATCGGCCAGCAAATGCTCGCCTATTTTATACACGTTGCCCGCGCCCACGGTGAGGATAAGGTCACCAGGCTGGGCTGTTTTGCGCAGGTCGTTTTCAATCTCCTCAAAGGTCTTGAAAAACTTCGCGCCGTCAATTTTCGCGGCAAGGTCTGCCGAGGATATGCCGAGAATGTTCTTTTCCCGCGCGGCAAATATCTCCGCAAGGTACACAACGTCCGGTCTGCGCAGCTGACGCACGAAATCATGGAACAGCGCCTTCGTGCGCGTATACGTATGCGGCTGGAACACGACCACCGTGCGCTTATAGCCCAGCGCCTCAACAGCGTCGAGCAGGGCGCGAAGCTCGCCCGGATGGTGGGCATAGTCGTCATACACGTCAGCGCCGTTAAATTTGCCCTTGAACTCAAATCTGCGGCCCGCTCCGGTGAAGCCCGCGATGCCGTATTTTATCGCAGTGGGCTTTATGCCGAGGCATATGCACGCCGCGGCCGCGGCAAGCGCGTTTTTGAGATTATGCACGCCCGGGACATGGATGCTGACAGTTTCAAAAAGCTTACCCTTGTGCATTATATCAAACCTTGTCAGCGAGCCTATGCGCACGATATTCTTGGCATAGACGTCGGCCTTTGCGCTCAGGCCGAAGGTTATTATATTGCGGTCAAGGTCTTTTACCGTGTCCATGGCGTTTTCATCATCATAGTTTACGACGACATAGCCGTCTTCGGGGACATGGCTTGCAAACTCACGGAAGCTGCGCTTAATTTCATCGATGCCGGAGAAAAAGTCGAGGTGATCCTCCTCAATGTTCAGGATGACAGCCACCGTCGGGAAGAACGAGAGGAAGGAGTTATAATACTCGCACGACTCCATAACTATCGTATCTCCGTCGCCTATCCTGTGCCCTGCCTTCAAAAGCGGCAGAGTTCCGCCGATCATGACGGTGGGGTCCTTTTCTGCGGCCATGAGGATATGCGTGCAGATGGAGGTCGTCGTCGTTTTGCCGTGCGTACCGGCGATGCACAGGGCATTTTTATACCCGCGCATTATAGCGCCCCAGGCCTGGGTGCGCTCAAATACAGGGATGCCCAGTTCATGCGCGCGCACGACCTCGGGGTTATCGTCATGCGCAGCGGCCGTGCGGACGACAAAGTCCGTTGCCTCCGACACATTGGCCTTATCGTGGCCGATGGATATCTCTATCCCCTTTTCGCGAAGCTTCGAGGTACGCTCGCTCTCGGCAATGTCTGAACCGCTTATTATAAGTCCGGCATCGGACAAGACCTCGGCCAGCGGCGACATGGAAACGCCGCCTATGCCGATAAGATGTCCTCTTCTGCCGCTTTTTAAATATTCACCGAAATCAGTCATAAATGCTCCAATATATTATTAACAATTTAATGTTGATGTTGCTTTTGGCAAATGATATTATAATACTGTAAGCCGAACTTTACAAGAATTAAAATCTCTGTACATACAGGTGCAAATACTATGCCACAAATAAACCCACCCAAATACGTCAGACAAATACTGTTCACGCTGCAGTCGCGCGGGCATCTTGCCTATCTCGTCGGCGGCTGTGTGCGCGATGTTATCATGGAGATAACGCCGAACGATTGGGATATCTGCACGAGCGCACTGCCGGAGGATGTTTTGGAGCTGTTCCCGGATTCACGTCCGACAGGCATAAAGCACGGCACGGTGACGGTGACTATAGGCAGCAAAAGCGCCGAGGTCACGACCTTCCGCACGGAGGGGGATTATCGCGATCACCGCAGACCCGATTCTGTGACATTTGTTTCTGACCTCATTACAGATCTCGGCCGGCGCGACTTTACGATGAACGCCATCGCCCTGTCGGCAGACGGGATGCTGGCTGACCCCTTTGACGGCGTGAAGGATATCCAAAACCGCTGCATCCGCTGCGTCGGAAAGCCGGAGGTCAGATTTACGGAGGATGCCCTGCGCATGTTCCGCGCCCTGCGCTTTTCAGCGAGACTGGGCTTTACTATTGAATATGATACGCTAAACGCTATAGAGCAATGCGCCTCCCTTGCCTCGGAGCTTGCCCCCGAACGTGTGCGGGACGAGGTCGAGAAGATACTGCTCACACCCCGACCGGAGACGATGAGCGCCGCAATAAGCTTCGGGCTTATGAAAAAGTATATAAGTGGCACGGGCTGGAAAATGCCGAACTTTGCCGATATAGCTGCCCTGCCGCGCAAGGCTCTGCCGCGATGGGTCGCATTCAGTATCATGCTCCGCAAATACGGATATATCCCCTCGGCGCATGATTTTCTCACTCAGCTCAGGCTCGACGGGCACACGATACGCTGCTGCGCCGATGCCGAGGTGCTGCTGAGCATGGAGCCGCCGAAGGACAGCCTCGGCTGGAAGAGATATCTCAGCCGCTACGGAGTTGACACGGTCACCTGCGCAGCGCAGGCCTACGGCGTCATATACGGCGTTGACTGCGAAAGCGAGCTGCGCGCCGTTTTAAAAAGCGGCGAGTGCTTTTCGCTAAAGCACCTTGCCGTCACAGGCGATGACCTGCTGTCTATCGGGCTCAAGGGTCCGGAGCTTGGCGAAATGCTGAAGTTTTTGCTCGAATATGTTATGGAATACCCCGATAATAACAGACGCGAGATTCTTTTGGAGCTTGCAAAATATTCGGAGGAGAGCTGATGGATAGGCAAATAGATGAGCTGAGGCGGCAATGCCTCGGATGCAAAAAGTGCATACTCTCTCAAACGTGCACGAACCTCGTCTTCGGCGACGGGAACCCGCAGGCGCGCGTCATGCTCATCGGCGAAGGCCCGGGCGAGCAGGAGGATCTGCAGGGCATCCCCTTTGTCGGCCGCGCGGGTATGCTGCTGGACGATATGCTCACGATGATAGACCTTGACCGCACAAAGGTGTACATAGCAAACATCGTAAAATGCCGCCCGCCACACAACCGCGACCCGGAGGATGTTGAAAAGGCCGCATGCTCAGACTGGCTCCGGCAGCAGATAGAAATAGTTGACCCTCAGATCATAGTATGCCTTGGGCGCATCGCTGCCACATCAATAATCGACGAGGAGTTCCGCATAACGCGCCAGCACGGGCAGTGGTTCGACGTTGACGGCAGGCGCTGCTGTGCGATCTACCACCCCTCTGCCCTGCTGCGCGACGTTTCCAAGCGGCCGGAGACCTTTGCCGATCTGCGCAGCATAAGAGAAGAGATACGCACACTTTGCCCGGAGGTGTACGCATGATATACGACATACGCGAATACCGCGAGGAGGATATCGGTGCGCTGAAGGCTCTGTGGCACGAAGCTTTCGGGGACAGCTATGAGCTTATAGGCGCTTTCTTCGAGCTTTTACCCTCGATGGGCACGGGTCTTGTCGGCGAGCTTGACGGAGAGATATTCGGCATGGCGTATGTGCTGGATGCGTTTTTGCATCTGCCGGATAATTCGACAAAGCGCGTTGCGTACATATATGCCGTCGCGGTCGACGCCTCCGCGCAGGGGCGTGGGCTCGGCGCAGAGCTTGGGCGTGCGTGCATGAGATATGCATGGGAATCTGGCGCCGATGTATGCTGCACGCTGCCGGCAGAGGATACGCTATACGACTGGTACGCCGAGCGCTGCGGCTTAAAGCCGACGGGCTTCTGCCGATACGAGCAGTTCGAGGCGTCACCCGAAGTGCGGGAGATAAAGCGCCTGAACTCCGACGAATACGCCTTTTTGCGCGAGGATAAGCTGCGCGGGACGGCGCATGTGGGCTTTTACTATGGCTACATGAGGTTTCAGGAGGAGATATTCCTCGGCTCGGGCGGCGGGTTTTTCGAATACGGCGGCGGCATCGCCTGCGGCTACGTCGAGGACGGTGTTTTGTATATTAAAGAAGCGCTGGGCGACAGTGATGACTTCATCCCCGCGCTGTGCACGACCCTCGGCGCAAAAAAGGCCGTAGTTCGGCGCTCGGACAGCTTCGGTGAGCGGTATATAAGCGCATATCAGCCGCAGGAGTTCCCCGCCGAAACGGTCTGGAATCTGACATTGGATTAAAAAAAGCAATCGCAATGCGATTGCTTTTTTCTATTCAACGGAGAATTTATACACTGTTTTCGACCTGTAAAGCTCATCCGGGCGCAGGAGCGTCGAGGGAAACTCTGGGTGATTCGGACTGTCGGGATAAAACTGCGTTTCAAGGCACAGGCCCGAATTCGTGCCGTAAACGGCGCCGCCTCTGCCAAGGCGCGCGGTAATTGCTCCGCCTGCGTATAGCTGAACGGCGGGCATATCCGTCGTGACCGTCATCTTTCTGCCGCTTACGGGGTCATAAAGCTCGGCGCACGGCGCGCTGCGCAGGACAAAGCAGTGGTCGTAGCAGCCGTTTTCTATCACTCTGCGGCGGCCAAAGTCAAATGCCGTGCCGCTGACCGGGCGTATCTCCCCTGTCGGGATGAGCGCATGGTCGACCGGAAGATAAGCGTCGGCATTAATAAAAAGCTCGTGTGAGAGTATGTCTCCCCTGCCGCGGAGATTAAAGTAGCTGTGATTTGTAAGGCACAGGTGCGTGTCGGCATCGGAGGCGGCAGTGTAGCATATACTGAATTCGTTGAGGTCATTAAGCTCATACGTCACGGTTATATC
>CAZWJM010000012.1:26950-36581 GCA_964634435.1 uncultured Oscillospiraceae bacterium
TGTAGCATATACTGAATTCGTTGAGGTCATTAAGCTCATACGTCACGGTTATATCCACCTTCCCCGGGAAGCCGTCGCCGCCGTCGGGGTCTGATATTGCCATCATGACGCGCTCGCCCTCCGCGCTCACGACGCGAAACCGGCGCTTGCTGAGTCCCGTACCGCCGTGCAGGGTGTTCGCGCCCTCGTTTGCCGTGAGGCGATACTCGCGGCCGTCTATATTAAATGCCGCATTCGCTATCCTGTTTGCGTAGCGGCCGACAAATGCGCCGAAGTAGTCATCATGCGCCAAATACTCACCCGGTGTGTCGTAGCCGAGTGTGACGTCCGCCATGTTCCCCTCGTGGTCGGGCATGATGATGCCGAGCACCGCTGCGCCGAGGTCGGTCACGCGCACCGACGCTCCGTGCTTATTCTCTATCGTATATGCGTCAAATTCGCCGAAGGTATTTTTCCTAATTGCCATGCACTGCCCTCCTTATTGTGCATATTATAAAGCAATTAACGGCTTTGTTCAAGCTAAAAGCGGGCATTCGAGCCCCAATTGCGCGAATTTATGCGCAATTGGCAAGTTAAAGTATTATCAGATTTCGGCGCAAAGCATTGAAAAATCAGCATTTTTGTATTTTAGTTCGAATTTCGTCTGTTGACAATCAAAAGCAATTGAATTAGAATGTTGCCGTTACAAAGACTTGGACAAAATATAATAATGATAAGAGGTAATGAGATGTTTAAAGTCGTACAAAAAAGATTTCTGAACGATGCAAAGACCATTTGCCTGTTCGAGATCGAAGCTCCGCTGGTCGCGCGTCATGCGCAGGCCGGTCAGTTCGTCATTTTCCGCTTGGATGAGCAGGGCGAGCGTACTCCCGTCTCCGTTGCAGGCTACGACCGTGAGAAGGGCACCGTCACCGTTATGGTGCAGGCTGCCGGCCGCACGACCAAGATGCTGCACACTGTTGAGCAGGGCGATTACATCACCGACTTCGTCGGCCCCCTCGGTAAGGCTACCGAGATGGACGGTCTGAAGAAGGTCTGCGTTGTCGGCGGCGGCGTCGGCTGCGCTATCGCCTACCCCATCGCCAAGGAAATGCACGAAAAGGGCATAGACGTGACCTTTATCGCAGGCTTCAGAAGCGCCGATATCGTCATCCTCAAGGATGAGCTCAAGGCCGCTTCCGATAAGCTCATCATGTGCACCGACGACGGCACCTACGGCGAAAAGGGCTTCACCACCCAGTATCTCCAGCAGGAGATCGACGCGAATATAGCAGAGGGCAAGCCTCAGTTTGACCGTGTCATCGCTATCGGCCCGGACATCATGATGAAGTTCCTGGCAGATGTCACCCGCCCCTACGGCATCAAGACCATCATTTCCCTCGACCCGATCATGGTCGACGGTACCGGCATGTGCGGCGGCTGCCGCGTCATCGTCGGCGGTGAGACGAAGTTTGCCTGCGTTGACGGCCCTGACTTCGACGCACATGAGGTCGACTTTGACTCGCTTATAAAGCGCGCTGCGTTCTATAAGGACGAGCAGGACGAGGCTGCAAAGCATATCTGCAATATGACCGGAGGTAAGCGCAATGGCTAATATGAGAATGGACAAGAACCCCATGCCCGAGCAGGATCCCGTTGTCCGCGCCGGCAACTTTGACGAGGTCGCACTCGGCTACACTCCCGAGATGGCAATGGACGAGGCAAAGCGCTGCCTCAACTGCCACAACATGCCCTGCCGCAGCGGCTGCCCCGTTTCGGTACGCATCCCCGAATTCATCGCCAAGGTCGCAGAGGGCGACTTTGACGCAGCATATGAGATCATAACCTCCACCAACTCCCTCCCTGCTGTCTGCGGCCGTGTCTGCCCGCAGGAGAAGCAGTGTGAATCTAAGTGCGTGCGCGGCATCAAGGGTGAGAGCGTCGGCATCGGCCGCCTCGAGCGCTTCGTTGCTGACTACCACATGAACAAGGAAGTCAAGGACGAGATCAAGGTTCCCGAAAATAACGGCCACCGTATAGCCATCGTCGGCTCCGGCCCTGCCAGCCTCACCTGCGCAGGCGATCTCCGCAAGATGGGCTACGACGTCACCATTTTCGAGGCATTCCACAAGTCCGGCGGCGTTCTGGTCTATGGTATCCCCCAGTTCCGTCTCCCCAAGGAGATCGTTGCTGCTGAGATCGATAACCTCAAGGCAATGGGCGTTAAGATCATAAACAACGCCATCATCGGCAAGTCCGAGACTGTTGACGAGCTGTTCGAGGACGGCTTCGAGGCAGTGTTCATCGGCTCCGGCGCAGGCCTGCCGCAGTTCCTGCACATCCCGGGTGAGAATCTGCTGGGCGTATACTCTGCTAACGAGCTGCTGACCCGTGTAAACCTCATGAAGGCTTACCGCGATGATTACGACACGCCGATAAAGCACTTCCACAATGTCTGCGTTGTCGGCGCGGGCAACGTCGCAATGGACGCAGCGCGCGTTTCCAAGCGTCTCGGCGCAGAGCATGTTTACATTGCATACCGCCGCGGCAAGGACGAGCTGCCTGCCCGTAAGGAAGAGGTCGAGCATGCAGAGGCCGAGGGTATCGAGTTCAGACTGCTCAATAACCCCGTTGCTATCCACGCAGGCGAGGACGGCCACGTCACCGGCATCGAGCTTCAGAAGCAGGAGCTTGGCGAGCCCGACGAAAAGGGTCGCCGCAAGCCCGTTCCCGTTGAGGGCTCGAACTGGATCCTCGACGTTGACACTGTTGTCATCGCAATCGGCACCAGCCCCAACCCCCTGATCCGCAACACGACCAAGGGTCTGACCTTCACCCGCAAGGGCGGCATCGAGGCCGACGAGGGCGGCGCAACTGCTCGCGAGGGCGTTTTCGCAGGCGGCGACGCTGTCACCGGTGCTGCAACCGTCATCCTCGCAATGGGCGCAGGCAAAACCGGCGCAAAGAGCATCGACGAGTACATAAAGAGCAAAAAGTAATATTAATTAGCAAATAGCGCAGATACAAATGTATCTGCGCTATTTTAGTGTATAATTACCAACACAATCTTGCCAATTTGTTCGATAATGCGCGGGCAAAGGCCAAACTTCTTTGTTAACAAAATATTTTGCACTTTGGGTATTGCAATTTGACTGCCGCTGCCGTAAAATAACGAATGTGTTTGAGCTCAATTTTTGCCGAACTCATTGTTTTTTGTATTTAGAAAGGATGATATCATGAAGCGCGACCAACTCCAGCTGTATCTTGACGCTAATCCGAGCGCAAAGCTGCGCGACATTGTTTCGCAGATGCTTTACGATGAGATAGTTTCGCTGTGCATCGCTCCGGGCACGAAGCTGAATGTCAACAGCATCGCCTCGGCCCTCGGAATATCACGCACCCCGGTCGCGGAAGCCATAATGAACCTGTGCGAGCAGGGCTTTGTTGTTACTAAGCCCGAAACCAGCGGCTTTTTTGTCATCGATCTCAGCCTTCGCGATATGATAGACCTTTACGATGTGCGCTCGGCTATCGAGTGCGAGGCCGCCGCTTTGTGCACGGAGCGTGCCGACGCCGAGACCGTTGCAAAGCTCGACAGGCTTGCAAACGAGTTTGCCGAATGCGTCATCCGCAAGGACTATGACGGCATGATAGCGACGGATATGCCCTTTCACAGCCTGATAGTCAAATCCTGCGGCAACAGGTACATTCAAAAGTGCTATGAGATGCTGCTGCCGAACCTGACGATGTATCAGTCGTCGATGATAAAATTTATCAGCAGCTCCGACGATAACCCCTGGTCGCCGAGCGTTATATACAACCACGTTGCAGTCGTCGAGGCTATAAAAATGCACATCCCCGACCTTGCAAAGCAGGCTATGGCAGACCATGTGAAGTCAAGCCTAAACTTCACGATGTTCTCCGGCGGCGGCGCTGACCCCTTCTCCACCGTGAGAAAGGCAAAGCAGCTCAAAAAATAATACCGTACGTTTCAGGCGCCCTTTGGGTGCCTGTTTTTTTATGTTAAGACACAAAACGAGTACGTCCAAGTTCTTAACATCGGCACTTTTCGGCTGACTTTTCCGAATTTGCACGAATTTCGGCTTTAAAAGGTGGCTGAGAGCCATTATATGGCTTGCAATCGGCCGCAAATGTGTCTATAATGTAAACATCGCGATAATTTCAACAATTTCTGAAGAGAGAGGTTATTAATAATGGAAGCAATTCACGGCGTTATTAACTCCATAAGCGGCTTTTTATATCAGCCGTACATCGTGCCGCTGTTTCTTGTAGCGGCCGGACTGTATTTTACGATACGCACGGGTCTTTTGCAGGTTCGTCTTTTCGGCGAGTCTATAAGGGTCGTCAGCGAAAAGCCCAAGGATGAGAAGGCCGTTTCCTCCTTCGGCGCACTGATGGTATCCACCGCCTCGCGCGTCGGCACAGGCAACATCATCGGCGTTTCCACCGCTATCTGCACAGGCGGCTTCGGCGCTATCTTCTGGATGTGGATAACCGCTATCCTCGGCGGCGCTTCTGCTTTTGTCGAGTCCACCCTCGCACAGATATACAAGCAGAAGGACGCTGACGGCAACTACTACGGCGGCCCGTCCTACTACATGCAGAATGCGCTCAAGCAGCGCTGGCTCGGCGTTATCTTCGCCGTTATCCTTATCCTGACCTACGTTGTCGGCTACAATATGCTGGCCTCGTTCAACACGCAGGACACCTTCAGCACCTTCAGCTTCTATGATGAAAAGACCACCCCGCTGATCATCGGCGGCGTGCTCGCAGTTTTGTTCGCGGCATGTGTCCTCGGCGGCGGCAAGCGCCTTACGAACATCACCGGCGTCATCGTCCCCATCATGGGACTTCTGTACATCATCGTATCGCTCATCGTTGTCATCATGAACATCGGTTCCCTGCCCCTCGTTCTCAAGAACATCTTCGTTTCCGCATTTGACTTCAAGGCCATCTTCGGCGGCTTTGCCGGCTCCTGCATGATGTGGGGCATCAAGCGCGGCCTTTACTCCAACGAAGCCGGTATGGGCTCGGCTCCCAACGCCGCAGCAGCAGCCGACGTATCCCACCCCGTAAAGCAGGGTCTTGTTCAGATGCTGTCCGTGTTTATTGACACGCTGCTTATCTGTACCGCGACCGCTATGATGTGCATGTGCGCAAACCCCGAGGGTCTCACCGTCGAGGCCGCCGGCGCTCCGTACGTTCAGGAGTCCATGCAGATGGCGCTCGGCAGCTTCGGCCCCGTATTCATCGCCGCTGCAATGAGCCTGTTTGCATTCACCACCCTTATCGGCAACTACTATTACACCGAGGGCTGCCTGCGCTACATCCTCAAGCGCACACCGTCTAAGACCTTCATGCTCATCTTCCGCCTTATCGCCACCGCTTTGGTGTTCGTCGGCGCACTGCTGTCGGCCGGTATCGTTTGGGATACGGCAGATATGCTGCAGGGCTGCATGGTCATCATAAACATCCCCGTCATCATCATCCTCGCAAAGCCCGCTATCGCTGCTCTGAAGGACTACACCAAGCAGCGCAAGGAGGGCAAGGATCCCGTCTTCAAGTCCTCCTCCATCGGCCTTGAGGGCAAGACTGATTGCTGGGAATAAAAATTATGTCCAATTTGAAAAGACCGCGTAAGCGGTCTTTTCTTTTTATACATAGTGTTATATAATTGTCCAAAAGGAGCTGATACGATGACAGATTATGAACGCGAGTGGTGCAAGCAGCTTGCAGCCGAGGAAAAATACATCGCCGAGCGCTCTTCGCGCGGCGAGAGCAAGCTCAACAGCTTTTTGCAGACCAAGGTTCCCGACAAGCTCAAGGATACCCTCGACGAGGGCTTTGCAAAGGCCTTTGAGCTCATTTTCGCCAAGGGTACGGGAATAATCGAAAAAACCTATAACCGCCGCGACATCGAGCGCAGCAGCCGCGTAAGACGCATAATCGCGCAGAACGCTCCGACAAAGCGGGCGATAAACGACGCGGCCGGTGCATCCGGCACGGCGAAGCTTAAAAACACGCTCATCTCCGGCGTGGCCGGAATCGGCATGGGTATCGTCGGCGTCGGCATTCCCGATATCCCCGTGTTCACGGCAATGCTCCTGAAAAGCGTGTATGAAACGGCGCTGGGCTTCGGTTATGATTACGATAAGCCGGAGGAGAAGTATTTCATCCTGCTTGTTATCGGCGCGGCGCTCAAATACGGCAAAGAGCTTGAGCAGGCAGACTCGCGGGTCAATTACTTCATCGAAATGGGCGCACAGCCCGATGAGGAAACTCTGCGAACTGAAATTAGGATAGCATCGGAGGGTCTGTCGGGCGAGCTGCTGTACATGAAGTTTTTGCAGGGCATCCCCGTTGTCGGCGCAGTCGGCGGCGCGTACGACCCGATATACATCGACCGCATCACAAAATACGCAAACTTAAAGTATAAGCGCAGATTCCTGTGCGACATAGCAAAGAAATAAGGCAAAACACCCTCGGGACGTACCCGAGGGTGTTTCTTTACTTTTATAACTTATTATTCGACAATGCAGCGGTAAATGAACGTCACTATCTGCGCGCGGGTGCAGTTGTCATCAGGCGAGAAGTTCCCCTCACCTGTTCCCTTGGTGACATTCTCGGCCACTGCCCAGTCGACAGCGTCGGCATAGTAAGCGCTTGCCGCGACATCGTCAAACGCCGATGCAGTGCTTGCTTCGGGCTTATCCTGCCAGCGCCAGAGCAGCGTCACTATCTGTGCACGCGAGCAGTTTTCATTGGGCGAGAAGGTCGTTTCGGACGTACCCTCGGTTATGCCCTGCTCAGTTGCCCAAAGCACGGCCTTTTCGTAATAGCTGCCCTTTATAACATCCTTAAACGGCATTTTGCCGCTGTCGGGTTCGGGGCATCCGGCCGCGCGCCACAGGAAGGTCACCGCCTGCGCACGGGTGCACACGCTGTTGGGGTCAAAGTGGCTTGCGTCGACGCCGTCGGTTATGCCGTTGTTGACGGCCCAGAGGATGGGGTCAACGAAGTCCTCGCATATACCGTCAAGGTCGACAAAGGGACTGTCGCCGTATTCCTCATGTGCGCCGCACACGGTGCACACGCCGAGCTCATACTCGTGTCCGAGCGCGTGGATGGTCTTATAGCTCGTATAGTCGCAGTTGCGGCAGGTGTCGTATGCTTCCCAGCCGTTTTCGGTGCATGTGGCGTCCTTGCCGTCATGGTGGGCAAGGCTGTGCTGATGCTCGGGCTGAGCCTTGTAGGTGACTTCAAACTCAGAGCTTGCGGCCGAGAACGGTTCGTAGGTCATTTTAACGCCGTCAAGCCGCTTTGCAATGCCGTTATATACGAGCCTGTAGGTGCCGGAGTCATAGTTATCGCCTTTCAGCAGCCAACCGACCGTCGCCGTCCAGTTGTTGATGCCGGAGCTTGTGCAGCGGAAGGTCGTGTACGGGTCGGTATCGGTCATAACGGTCACCCACTCGTCGCCGGACTTCTTCTGCACCTCAATATAGGTGTAGCCCTCGACAAGCTCGCTGTCATCTATCATGAGCAGGGACACATGGCGCGGGTTTACGCCCTTGAACGAGGCCATGACCCACTCGCCGGATTCATAGGCCGCTTTGCTGACGTCGTCCTTAACTTCGCCGTAGCCGCTTCTGTCGATAACCGGCTCTGTCATCGCCGCCGTCGTGTACAGCAGTTCAAACGGCGTCTCCTGCATGAGAGCTGCGCCCTTGTCGGCCTTTTGGCCGCTGACGATGCCCTGCGCGAGCTTGTCGAGCTCCTGCGTCAAAGCAGCGCCCGACCACGGTCCGAACAGGCAGGTCGCGCCCTCATAGTGCTGAGCGGCGTACTCCTCGCGGGTCGTGACGTACTGGCTGTATGCATTGGCGTGGGTCGCGATGATGACCTTGGTGACGCCATCGGCAGCGAGCGTATTTTCAAGCACAGTGCGCGTTCTGTTTGCCTGCTCGAATGTAAGTTCAAACGGCACACCGACTATAGCGACGCTTCCCATGCGGATTATCTGCAGCGGCTGAGCTTTCTGCATGAGCTTGCCGACTGCAAGACAGACGACCTTTTCAGCCTGAACCTCGTCATATCCGTCCGACTGCAGGATCTTCATCGCCGTCGGCCACAGGGGCTTGAAGAGATATTGCAGGCCGCTGAGGTCGATCATCTTAAAGTCGCAGGCTATGCGGTCATAGCTTTGCGTCTCCTCGTTCCACACGAACTGATGCTTCACAGCGCCCTCGGCCGCATTATCGACCGGCGCGCCCTCCTCGTCACCGGCAATGATGCCCGCTCCGATGCAGGGCTCCGAGGTCTTGACAACACCTGCGGAGAGATCGTCATACGGCATGTAGTAGTCGCCGACATAGGAAAGGTCAACGGTGATATCGGAAAAATCGACCGCCGTGTAGTTAAAATCAAACTCGCCCGTAAGCTCCGTGCGCTGGGCGTTTTTAATTAGGCGCATTGCCGCCGCGGCCTCCTGACGGCCGTGGGTTATCTGGTTTTCGATAACGTCGGCAGTCGCGTCAAGCTCGTTCGGGCGCAGGAATGCCTCGTGGTAATCGGAGGTGTTGACTGCATTCGGGCTCGTGTCGCCGCTGTCTGCCTGTGCAAAGGCCGCAACGAAGCCGTCGCCCATCTGCTCCTCGACCTTGAGAGCGGCATAGCCCTTGTGGTCGGAGGCAATGAGCGTATTGTCGATGCTGTTGGATGTGCCGTGCGAGCCGAAGAAGTTCAAAAAGCCAATATCCTTGCCCTTGCTGTCGGTCAGGATTATGCCGGCCATCTCGTGATTATATGCGTTCTGCGCGGCCTTGAGGCCGGTCTCATAGCTGAACGTGCCGTCGTCATTTATATCGTAGCCGTAATCCGCGGCATTTAGATTGCTCAAAAACGCGTCGGCCGAGCGGTTGGACGCTTCAATATCGGTCTGACCGTATACGAGCGATACGCTGCCGGAAACGCGCGAATCGTAGGCCTGCTCTATCGCCTCTGCGATGCCTTTTACGATGACCTTGTAGCTTTCGTCATCGTAGCCGGGCACGCCGTTTATGAGGTCATACAGCGCAAACCACGAGGTGTTCGACGTTGACGAATGGCAGTGCGTAGCCGTGAGCATGAGGTTTTCCTCGGAAAAGCAGGTGTATCCGTCGGCCTTAAGGCGTGAGAGGACGCCCGGCTTTATGCTCTCTGTCATGTGAACGAGCTCTGCGGAAACGTATGCAACAGGCGTTTTGCCGTTATCGATGACAAACGCGCGGGCATACAGGCGCGTGAGGATGCCCTCCATGAGGTCGCCCAGCGAGTTATAGCCCGTGCTGATATCGGTTATGGGGCCTGTAATGTCCACCTTCGCCGCACCGACCTTGACGCCGCCGCCATCTGCGAAGGCAAACGCCGCGCAGGATATGAGCATCGACGCCGTAAGCGTCAGGCTCAGTATAACTTTAAATAGCTTTTTCATCTCCATGCCTCCTTGCGTTTATGATTTTAACATATAATTGGTAAGACGGCAATATTAAAAATATCTCCCATGTAAAATACATGGGAGATACGGGAAGGGAGAAATTTTACTCCCTTATGACTATATCGTCTTTGGATTTATATATGCCGTTTGCGGGGA